>JAQGOI010000361.1 GCA_028293685.1 Lysobacteraceae bacterium
CCCGCCAGCCGTCGATCTCGCCAGCCAGGTGCAGCTCGGGGGAGCCGATGAGTTGACCGGGCCAATCCAGGCGAGGCGCGCTGCCGGGATCGAAATGGAAGCGGCCGCCGCGCTCGTCGCCATCCAACCAACCCCTCATGCCCGACACGCCGGGCATTGATCCGACGGATGCGAACGACAGGGTGTCGACGCGAGCGTTGGCGTGCAGCGCGCCACTGCGACTGCCGGTCAGCACGACATTGCTCAACGTGACGCCGGGGTGCGCCGCCAGCAACCAGCGGCGCACCGGTGGCGCGAGTCGATCGCTCAGCGCGGCGACCGCCAGCGCCGCGCCGGCATCCAGATGCTCGGCCAGCAAGGCGAAATGCTGCCCTCCCCTGACGACGAGGCCGTCGAGCGTCTGCGGCCTGCTGGCAGCCTCCATACGCAGCAGCGGTGCATCCAGCCGCCAGCCCCCAGCGACCGTGCGCCAACGCAACTGCGCACGCAGGCTTGTCAGCTCTACGCGAGCGGAAGCTGGAACCTGCGGCGAGGACGATGACGCCATGCTGCGCAGCTGCACGTTTCCAAGCGTGGCATCGACGACAAGCGCCGCTATCCGGTGGCGCTGGAGCTCGGCCCAGGCATCGATGCGCCCGGTCCCCGCGGCAACCCGCACACCGGCGGCATGCAGCAGTGGCGCCCAGACTGAAAGGTCGGTGTTCCTTGTCGTCGCATAAGCGCGCCCGTTGCCGGCAGTCCGGTAGAAATCCACGGCGCCCAGCAGCGGTGAAGCGCCGAGCCGTGCCCACGCCCTGGCACCGACGCGTACGCGTTGCCCATCCACTCGCAGGCGCAGGTCGACTCGCGGCAGTCGGGTGTCGATCCCGAGCGCAGGCGCAACGACCGACAGCTTTCCGCCGATGATCTGCAACTCGCCCAGGCCTTCGAGCGGACCGAAGGGATCGCCGTTCTGCTGTTGCTGACCGGGAAGGCCACGCACGCTCCAGCTACCGTCGCGGCCCTGCTCGACTGTCAGGTCGAGCCCATGCAGACGCAATTCGGTGAACGACCGACCTGGCAACAGGCCGGCATACTGCGAGATCAGCATCTCGGCGTCGCCCATCACGACTGCATTGCTGCCACTGCCAATGCGCATGCCATCCAGGCGCAGCAACGGGCCGCGCCGCGTCCAGCGGGTTTCCATCGTGGTGAACGTCACCGGGCGGCCGGCGCGCGCGCTGAGCCAGGCGGCGACATGGTCGGGATGGCGTTCGGCCAGCGGCAGCAACTGGCTGGTCACGCCCGCCAGCAACGCCATCAGCACCAGTCCGATCGCTACCGAATACCAGAGTCCCCGGCGCGCGATCCGCAGGCGACGACGCAGCGGTGTCGGCATCAGAGCGCCTGCAAGGGTCTAGAGCAGCACGACATCGAACTGCTCCTGCAGGTATTGCGTGTCCGCCTGGAAGCGGATCGATTTGCCCAGGAACTCCTCCAGTTCGGCAACCGCCGTGGATTCCTCGTCGGTGATGCGCGCGACCACCTTCGGCGATGCGATGACCAGCAGGCGCGCGGCTTCGAACTGGCGCACGGCGCGGGTGATCTCGCGAAAGATGTCGTAGGTGACGGTTTCGCTGGTCTTCAACATGCCGCGGCCACCGCATTCGTGGCAGGGCTCGCACAGCTGCCGCTCGAGGCTTTCGACGGTGCGCTTGCGCGTCATCTCGACCAGGCCCAGCGGCGAAAAATCGTAGACCGTTGTCTTGGCGTGATCGCGGGCCAGCGCTTTCTCGATCGTGCGCAACACCTGGCGCCGGTGGTCGGCATCATGCATGTCGATGAAGTCGATGATGATGATGCCGCCCAGGTTGCGCAGCCGCAGTTGCCGCGCCACGGCCTGTGCGGCCTCGAGGTTCGTGCGGTAGACGGTTTCCTCCAGGTTGCGCTGGCCCAGGAACGAACCGGTGTTGACGTCGACGGTGGTCATCGCCTCCGTCTGGTCGATCACCAGATAGCCGCCGGATTTCAGTGGCACCTGTTTTTCCAGCGCGTGCTGGATTTCGTCTTCGACGCCGTACAGATCGAATACCGGGCGCGCGCCGGTGTAGTGCTCGATCTTCTCCGCAAGTCCGGGCATGTATTGCGCGGCGAACGTACGCAGCCGCTCGCACGTCTCGCGGGAATCGACCTTGACCTTCTCCACGTCGCGGCGCATGAGGTCGCGCACCGCTCGCATCGGCAGGCTGAGATCTTCATAGATGCAAGCGCCGACGCTGGTCGCCTGCACCTGCTGCTCGACCAGCGCCCAGGCGCGCCCGAGGTAAGCGATGTCCTCCGCGAGCGCTTCGGAGGGCTGGCCCTCGGCATTGGTGCGAACGATGTACCCAGGGCTGCCCAGCGGCGCGGATAGCTCGGCAACAAGAGCCTTCAAACGGGCGCGCTCGCCTTCGTCCTCGATCCTGGACGAGACACCAACGACGCGCGCCTGCGGCAGCAACACCAGGTAGCGCGATGGAATGCTCAACTGCGTCGTCAGCCGCGCACCCTTGCTGCCGATCGGGTCCTTGACCACCTGTACGACCACTTCGCCGCCTTCGCGCAGCAGTTCGGTGATCGACGGCACGACCACCGGGCCTGGCGGGACAGGTGTTTCAACCCCGTCGATCGTGCGCGCGGGTGCCGGACGCTGGATGTCGTTGGCATGCAGGAACGCGGCGCGGTCCAGGCCGATTTCAACGAAGGCGGCCTGCATGCCCGGCATCACCCGTTGCACGCGGCCCTTGTAGATGTTGCCGACCACGCCGCGACTCCAGCCGCGTTCGATGTGCAATTCCTGGAGCATGCCGTTCTCGACGACAGCGACACGGGTTTCCCGTGGGGTGACGTTGATGAGGATTTCTTCGGTCATGCGACGACGCCGGCGGTCGCTGTGTCCACCGCCGTCTGCGGCGCGGCCACCATCAGGCCCGCCTTGTCCAGCAACTGTGCCGTCTCGAAAAGGGGCAGTCCCATCACTCCGGAGTAGCTCCCGGTCAGGCGCGAGATGAAAGCCTGGGCGATGCCCTGGATCGCGTACGCACCAGCCTTGCCACGGGGTTCGCCGCTGGCGACGTAGCGCGTGATGGTCGCCTCATCCAGCGTTGCAAGCGAGACCGCCGAGCGCGACAGCACCTGCAGCTCGCGCCCTGCCGAGATCAGCGATACCGCCGACAGCACCTCGTGGGTCCGGCCGGAAAGACGACGCAGCATCGCCGCGGCATCGGCATCATCGCGCGGCTTGCCGAAGACATCGCCATCCAGGATCACTTCGGTATCGGCGCCGAGTATCCAGGCTTCGGGTACGGCGACGACGTCGAGCAGGGCCGTACCGGCTTTCTCGCGCGCGACGCGATTGACGTAGTCTTCGGGCGGTTCACCGGGCTGGCGGACCTCGGGAACATCCACGTCGAGCGTGCCGAAGGGAAGTCCAAGCAGGGTCAGCAAGTCGCGGCGACGCGGAGATTGCGAGGCGAGATACAGCATGGGAGCAGGATACCCTGCGTGCGAACGCCGGCCGGGCAGCGCCCGTACCCGCCTCGCCACGGCTCACGCTTCATTCACCCGCCTCTGCGACCCTGTTCATCTCGCACGGAGTCCCAAAAAATGCCTGTCCACAACACGCGCTTCTCCCGCCTCACGCTGCTGACCGCTGCCCTCTCCATCGCTGCAATGGCCAACGACGCCTTCGCGCAAGCTGCGCCGTCAGGCGTCACCGTCGCCCCGCAACTCTCGACCGATGCGACGTTGCTGGCGGTTTCGGCCACGGCCGATTCCAAACGCGTCCCCGATGTAGCGGCCATTTCGGCCGGCGTTGTCACGCAAGCCCTCGATGCCAATGCGGCGATGCGCGCCAACGCCACGCAGATGGACAAAGTCATGACCGCGATCCAGGCCGCGGGCATCGCCCAGCGCGACATCCAGACCAGCGGCATCAACCTCAACCCGCAATACAAGTACGTCGAAAACCAGAACCCGACCATCATCGGCTACCAGGCGAGCAACAACGTCAACCTGCGCGTCCATGACATCGGCAAGCTTGGCAAGGTGCTCGATGCGCTGGTGGCCAGCGGCGCCAACCAGGTCAACGGACCAAGCTTCGAGATCGACCAGCCCGAGCCCGCGTATGACGAGGCACGCCGCGCCGCGCTGGACAAGGCACAAACCCGCGCAACGATGTATGCCAAGGCGCTCGGGCTTCGTGTGCGTCGTATCGTCAGCATCAGCGAAGGCGGCGGATTCCGCCCGCCGGGCCCGGTGCCGATGATGGCGATGGCAAAGGCCATGGACCGCGCGGAGACCGCGGTCTCGCCCGGCGAAACATCGCTCAGCGTCAGTCTCGACGTCGTTTTCGAGCTGGGACGCTGAGCATGTCAGGCACGAAAAAGTCCAGATCTGGTTCCGATCGGGGGTCGGGGCCGGATTCGGGCTATGCCGAGGACCAGCCGCGCGACAAGACCGATGCCCGGCAGCCAGCGCCGGCATCCCGGCCGACGCCGGATGAGGCGCTTGGTCACGATGCGGACGCGCTCCCGGATCCGTCTTCCGGTTCCTGACCCGCTGCACAACGGTTTTGGTTGCTCCCGCCACTCGTCGGATGATTGAGCGCAGTCGTCCGCCGACGCTTCACGTACCCAAGCGTATGGAGCAGATTCCAACTGCGGAGCCCAGAAAGCTGCAAAGGTCTCCGCCGTTGCGCCTGGCGCCAAAAACGCCAACGCGCCTGCACCTCACGCTGGCCATCGGAGGCATGTCATGACGCACTCGCTCACCGACCACCGGCGCATCGAGCCGAACCGCATCCTGGGTCTTGCTGCAGCCATCACCATCAACACGGCGCTGGTGATGATGCTGCTGATCCCGATCCACGCGCCGCCGATGCCACCCATGCCAACGGTGCGCCAGGTCATCCAGTGGGTGACGCCGACGCCAATCGTAAAGCCCGAGGTTGTTCCGGTTACGAAGCCAACGACTCCGCA
>JAQGOI010000371.1 GCA_028293685.1 Lysobacteraceae bacterium
GTTCGCCATTTAAAGTGGTACGCGAGCTGGGTTCAGAACGTCGTGAGACAGTTCGGTCCCTATCTGTCGTGGGCGTTGGAGATTTGAGAGGGGCTGCTCCTAGTACGAGAGGACCGGAGTGGACGAATCTCTGGTGTTCCGGTTGTCACGCCAGTGGCATTGCCGGGTAGCTACATTCGGAAGCGATAACCGCTGAAAGCATCTAAGCGGGAAGCGCGCCTCAAGATGAGATCTCCCGGGACTTCAGTCCCCTAAAGGAACCATCAAGACTAGGTGGTTGATAGGCTGGGTGTGTAAGTGCAGCAATGTATTGAGCTAACCAGTACTAATGATCCGTGTGGCTTGACCATATAACCTCAAGTGGCTTTGCCCTTACTGCAAGAACCGTTGCTACGTCCCGACCTTATTCGCCAAAGGCGAGCCTTTTTTCAGGCTTGTTCGGAGGCAACAGAACGAGAGCGTGTGCGCAGCCGATTCACTGGTTTGCGACCCTCCACCCTCTCCCTGGTGACAATAGCTGCGTGGAACCACCCGATCCCATACCGAACTCGGAAGTGAAACGCGCACGCGCCGATGGTAGTGTGCATTTAGCATGCGAGAGTAGGTCATCGCCAGGGGCTTTATCCAAACCCCGCAGCTCCGGCTGCGGGGTTTTTCTTTGCCTTGGATCCGGCAATCAGTTGGAATCAAATTGACTGGCGACGATATCCCGAGGCTTGCGTGACGGGCCGTGCCCAGGTCACATTAACTCGGCAGTTTTGCCGCCGATGATGACGATGTCGGCTGGTCGCCTGGCGAAGAGACCCACACTGACAACCCCGGTGATCTGGTTCAAGGCCGTTTCCATGGCCACCGGATCGGTGATTTTCAAACCGTGGATATCCAGCACCCAGTTGCCATTGTCGGTAACCACGCCTTCGCGCCAGACCGGCTGACCGCCCGTTTGGGCGACGATTTCCCGTGCCACCAGGCTGCGGGCCATGGGAACGACTTCGATGGGCAGCGGAAAGCGGCCAAGCACGTCGACCCGTTTGCCAGCATCGATGATGCAGATGAACCGTTTGCTGGCCTGGGCAATGATTTTTTCCCGGGTTAGCGCAGCCCCGCCTCCCTTGATCAGGCGCTTATGCGGGTCGCATTCGTCGGCGCCGTCGACATACAGCGGCAATGGACCGGCGCTGTTGAGATCGAGGACTTCAATACCGAGTTGGCGTAGCTGCAGGCTGCTTTGCTCGGAACTGGAGACCGCACCGGCAATACGCTGTCGGATGTGACCCAGCGCTTCGATGAAAAACGCCACGGTCGAACCAGTCCCCACTCCAATGACGGCCCCGTCCTCGACATATTCGATCGCCTTCTCGGCCGCCAGCCGCTTGGCTTGTGCGATGGGGTTCGACGAGAGGTCGCTGTGCAAGGTCATGTGGGGGTTTTTTCCAGCGCCAGAAGATGCTGCCATTGTGCAGCGGTCACCGGCATGACCGACAGGCGGCTACCCCTGCGGATCAGGGCGAACTCGCTCCCCAGTTCATCGCCATGGCGTTTGACCTCTTCCAACGTAATTGGCCGCTTGAGCGTCCGCTCATATCGCACATCCACCAGGTACCAACGCGGATGCTCCGGTGAGGACTTTTCATCGTAGTACTTGGAGCGGGCGCTGAACTGGGTTGGATCAGGGTAGGGTTCGCTGGCCACCTCGGCCAGCCCATGGATGCCAGGAACCTCGGTGCTGGAGTGATAAAAAAAGACGCCGTCGCCGGGCCGCATGGCGCGCATGTAGTTGCGTGCCTGGAAATTTCGCACGCCAGTCCATGGCTCTGTCACCACGCGTTTGAGATCGTCTATCGAAAAATCGCTCGGCTCTGATTTCATGAGCCAGTACTGCTTGCGTCGTGTCATGGTTTCGGCTCGTCGATGATCAGACTGAGGTGCTCCGTGCAGATGGCATCGAGCCTGACATCCCAGGGTTGCGCGGGCAACTGCTCGAGTTGCTGGACAGAAAACGCAGCGCCGACCAGATAAGGCGGCGCTGGCTGCGTCTTCCGGAAAAAGAAGGTTCGGTCGTACCAGCCGCCGCCCATGCCGAGACGGTGACCGCTGTTGTCGTATCCAACCAGTGGAACGACGACGAGGGTCATCGCTGCCGGGTCCAGCAGATCGGACACCGACACGTCGGGTTCTGGAATACCAAAGCGATTGGTGATCAGCGCCGCGCCGGCACGCCACGGCGCAAATCGCAGCCCTGTCTCGTCGTGCAGCACGGGCAGGCAATAGGTCAGGCCCGGTGGCAACTGCACCTGCCAAGCGTGCAGTGCAATTTCCCCATCCATTGCCCAGTAGCCCGCCACTGCGCCGGAGCGCGGCGCAAACGGCAGCGCGAGGAGCTGCCGGGCGAGGGATTCAGCGGCTGCCATGCGCTCGGAGGCCGGAATCGCGCGGCGGCTCGCGCGCAGGTCGCGGCGCAGGTCGGTTCGCTCATCCTTCATGCAGCGTCGGCTTCCGCCAACAAAAAAGGCCCGTACGCAGGTACGAGCCATCGAGTGCCGATACGCGGCGATGACCGCGCGCGTCGGGAAAAAGATGCATCCTCCGCCATGACGATGCGTGCCAAACGACCTTGAACCGTGGGTTCAAGTGGGAATGCCTGGAGTCCATCGGGCTTCCCGCTACAAGGCGGACTTGCACTCCCGGCTTCCGCTGCATCCCCGTGGTCGTCATTAAGGGACAAGGCGTATGTTTGCGCACGCCGTCGTACACGGCAGAGGACACGCGGGCAGTATAACGCCAGCAAAAAAAACAGCCCACCGTTCGTCAGAAGAATTGAAGTTGACATTCAGGCGCCCGCGGAAATTGTTTCACTCGCGAACCGCCGATCATGAACGCGTGGTGGCGTCCAGCGAGACGTCCAGCTTGCGTTGCAGTTCGGTCAGGATGCCGCCTACTTCACGTTCGTGACTGCCATCCTGTGCTCGCGATTGCTGCAACTCGTGCGCCAGGTTCAGGGCTGCAAGCACGGCAATCCGATCAATGGCGGCCATGCGGTTGGCTCCGCGGACCTCGCGCATCTTGCTGTCGAGCAGGCGGGCCGCAGCGATCAGGCTGTCACGTTCGTCAGGTTCCACGCCGATCGTGTATTCGCGATCCAGCACGCGGATGTTGACCGGTTCGCTGGTGCTCATGTGTGTTGCTCCAGTGATTTCAGTCGCGCGATCATCGCCTCGACCCTCGAACGCGCCTGCTCGTTCTTGGCAAGCAATTGCGCACGTTCCCCTGCCAGTTGTTCCTGCTGCTGGCGTAGGCTGCGATTCTCGGCGGCCAGTTGCTGGGCGCGATCGGACAGTGCATCGACACGCGCGACGATGGCGCGCAGCTGGGCGATCAACTCGACGTTGTCCATGTCGGCACCATAGGCAGCCCTCGTCGACGGGTCAAGGCAGGCGACTCATGGAGTTGGCCGATTCTCCCTAGACAGGCACGCCTGCCGGCGGCGCGGGCACCCAGCTGCGGATGAAAGCCAGGCAGCGATGCGGTTCCAGCGGTACCGAGAGCCAGAAGCCCTGGATCTCGTCGCACAGATGATCGCGCAGGAAGCGCATCTGCGCTTCAGTCTCGACGCCTTCGGCCACCACGTTCAACCCGAGGGAGCGCGCCATGGCGATGATCGTGGTGGTGATGGCGGCATCGTCGGACCCGAGCGTCAGGTCGTCGACGAATTCCTTGTCGATCTTCAACGTGTTGATCGGCAGGCGCTTGAGGTACGACAGCGACGAATAGCCGGTGCCGAAGTCGTCGATGGCCAGCGACACGCCCAGCCGGCGCAACGCGCGCAGGGTATCGGCGGTCTGTTCGGCGTTGGCCATGACTACGCTCTCGGTCAACTCCAGTTCGATCGAAGCCGGGGGCAGATGGGTTTCAGCGAGCACACGTTCGACCACGCCCGGAAAATCGCCGCGCAGCAGCTGCAGCACGGAGACGTTGATCGACATGCCCAGGCCTTCGAGTCCGTGCTGATGCCATCGGCGCAGCGTCAGGCAGGCTTCCCGGAGCACCCACTCGCCAATTTCGAGGATCAGGCCGCTTTCCTCGGCCAGTGGTATGAACTGCGTCGGCGGGATCTCGCCATGCTCCTCACTGTGCCAGCGCAGGAGCGCTTCGACACCGACGATGCGGTTCTGCGCGACGGACAGTCGCGGCTGGTACACCAGCCGCAATTCGCCGCGATCGAGCACCTTGCGCAGCGCACCGGACAGGATTGCCCGCCGCCGGATCGTGACGTCCATCGAGTCGGTGTAGCGCAGGTACGTGCGGCGACCAGCGGCCTTGGCCTGGTACATGGCCGTATCGGCCTGCTTGAGCAGTTCCGTCGGTACCTGCGCATTGTCCGGGTACAGGCTGATGCCGATGGATGTCGAAATGGAGACTTCCTGACGGTCGTCGAGCAACAGCGGCGCGGTGAAGGCGGTGATGATTTCACGTGCGATTTTTTCCGCTTGTTCCGCTGCATCCAGGTTTTCCAGCACGACGGTGAATTCGTCCCCGCCGAGACGGGCGACCGTATGCTGCGCGCCCACGGTGTCCTGCAGGCGCACGGCAGCCGCGCGCAGGATGCGGTCGCCGGCGGCGTGGCCCAGCGAATCGTTGATGTCCTTGAAGCGGTCCAGATCCAGGAACAGCACGGCGATGTGGTTGTTCTGCCGCCGCGCACGCACGATGGCGCGCGACAGGCGTTCGGACAGCAACGTTCGGTTCGGAAGGTTGGTCAGTGTGTCGAAGTTTGCGAGATAGCGAAGCTCCTGCTCGGCGCGTTTCTGTTCCGTGATGTCGCTGAGCACCATCACGTACAGCGTGTGCTGGCCACTGCTGTCCAGCACGGTGCTGCATTCGTAGGCGCAGAGGAATTCCTCGCCGTCCTTGCGTTGTTGCCACATTTCGCCCGACCAGCGTCCCCGGCCCTGCAGTTGCTTGCGGATATCCTGGTAGAAATCAGGATCGTGCTGGTTGCTGTCCAGCAAACTGCCGTTGCGCCCGACGACCTCGCCGGCTTCGTAGCCGGTCATTCGGCAGAAGGCCGGATTGACTGAGACGAAATTGAAATGCCGGTCCAGCACCGACACCGCCTCGTTCATGCTGCGCAATACTTCAGCGGCAATGCGGCGCTCGCGTTCGGCGTGCCGGCTGTTGTTGATGTTGCGCGCCGTGCCCGCGATCCGGACAGCGCGGCCATCGGGATCGCGCTCGACGACCCGGCCGCGGGCGCGTGTCCATGTCCAGCCACCAGCATCATCCTGGACGCGATGCTCGGACAGGAACAGCGGACTTTCGCCGCGCAGATGCGCGCGCAGATGTTCGCGCACCTGCTGCAGGTCGTCCGGGTGGATCTGGTGGTTGGTCTCGACTTCGGTCTGCAGGTCGATGGCCGATGCGTCGACGACGTCGTCGCTGACGCGCATGCGCTGCAACTCATCGCGTACGAGATCGTAGTCCCAGAACTGTTCTCCCGAGGCCCACAGCGCCAGCTTCAGCCGCTCCTCGCGGTCTCGGATCCGGGCGAAGTAGCTGCGCTCGCGACGCACGCGACGCCGCCATTGCAACCAGAACGCCAGTAGCAGCAGCGTCGCCAGTAGGGCATATCCGGTCTTTGCCAGCGGATGACGCCACAGCGGCGGCGTCACCACGATCGGCAGGGTCAGTTCCCGCGGATTCCAGACGCCGTCATGGTTGGTGCTTTGCGCATGAAACAGATACTGGCCGGCCGGCAACAAGGTATAGGTGATTTCGCTGCGGGTTCCGTTGTCGATCCAGTCGTTGTCCAGACCGTCGATGCGGTAGCGGTAACGAACCTGCGCATTGCCCAGGTAGTCGAGCGCGGCGATGCGCAGGCGCAGGATTTCCGCGGACTCCGGAAACTCCAGCGCGCCGGTGCGGGCGTAGGATGGTGGCCCCGCGCCGGCACCGGCATGCGCGGAGACCAGCCGCAACGCAGGCGCCAGTCGACTGTCCAGCGCCCGCGCCGGATCGAATACGTTCAGGCCGTTGACGCCGCCGAACGCCAGGCGGCCTCCGCTCAGGACGGCCGCGGCGCCGCCGTTGAATTCCAGGTCCTGCAGTCCGTCGGACAGCCCGTACTGCCGCAGCAGTCCGTCGCGTGGGCTGAAGCGGAGCAGGCCGCGATCGCTTCCCATCCACAGGTTCCCGCCGGTATCGCCCAGAACACTGAAGATCACCGGCAAGCTCTGTCCCTCCAGCGCCGTTGCCAGTGGCTGCGTGATGCGGATGGCTCCGTCGGCAGACACATCGACTCGATTCAGTCCGCCGTGACTGCCCACCCAGATCGCGCCGTCGGCGCCCTGCCAGAGCGCACGAACAAGATTGCCGGCAAGACCCTCGCCCCGGGGCTGCTGGTGAAGGTGACGCAGTTGCCCGGTGCGCGGATCGAGCACGTCCAGACCATGGCCGGTGCCGATCCACACGCGCCCGCTGCGATCGACCAGCAATGCGTGGACGGTCGGATGGGACAGCCCGTGCATATCGCCTTCGAGGAACGGAAAACGCTGCACCAGCGCCACGTCGTCGCCATGCGCCGGACGGAACTGGATCAAGCCCTCGCCGTTGGTGCCCAGCCATAACGTTCCGTCCGCGGCGACGGCGATGCTGCGCAGGCTCGGCACCGGAATTCCCGGAACGGGAACCGGGTGCAGCACCGGCACACCGGAGTCGAGCTTGTACAGGCCTGCCGTGGTCGCCAGCCAGAGCGAGCCATCGTCCGCATCGGCAAAGGCCATGACCCGCCACGCCGCGGCCACATCGTTGGAGGCCGGCATCAAAGAGGTGAAGTCAACGAAGCCGCGTTCTGGATCGAAGCGCAGCAGTCGCCCGTCATCGCCCGCCAGCCATAGGCGCCGATCCTGGCTTTCGTGGATGGCGCGAATGCTGTTGTCGGCCACCTGCGGACTGGCGGTCGTGCGATCGAGGTCCACGAGATAAGGGAAACGCGCCCCACGGCTGTCGGTGACCGCGGCTCCGTGTAACTGGCCGCCAACCCACAGCAACCCGGCGTTATCGACCAGCAATGCGCTGATGGCGTCCTCGGGCAGCGACGCGGGCAATGCCGGGTCTTGGCGCAGCGTTTGCGTCTGGCCGGTCGTCGGGTCGAAGCGCCGCAGGCCGGCACCGGCGATGGCCATCCATACGTGGCCATCGGGCGATTCGGCCAACGCCCGGACGTCCTGTTCGCCCGGAGTAGCCTCCTTCGGCCAGACCGGGATCAGGGTCCGGCGGTCGGAGACGAGGAACAAACCCGCTTTGCCGCCGGCCCAGATGCGTCCCGACCGGTCATGCAGCAACGCCTGCAGTGGTGTGGCCGGACCTACCGGCACCGCCACGCCGGTGGGCTCCAACCGGAACAGCCCTGCGGCGGTCGCGTACCAGATCGATCCCTGGTCATCGCGCATTAGCGCCTGTGGTTTTGCAGCCAACGTTTGCGAGGGCAGCGACAGGATCCGTGCACGCCGGCCACTGACAGGATCCAGCCGATCCAGTCCGTCGATCGTCCCGACCCAGACCGCACGCGGCGTGGCCAACAGTGCGAACACCTGTCGGCCGCTGATGCCGTTTTCACCATTGGCCTGGACGCCGTAATGCCGGATATGCCCGCTGTCCAGATCCAGCCGGGCAACGTATTGGGAGTACGTCCCCACCCACAAACCGCGAGCGCCATCGGTGGACAACGCGGTGACGAAACTGTCGGGCAGGCTGTCCGGATTCCGCGGATCCTGTCGGTATGGGGTGTACTGCTGGCCGTCGAACCGATTCAGCCCGCCCTGGGTCCCGACCCAGATGAACCCATCCGGATCCTGCGCCAGCGCCATGACCGAGTTCTGCGCGAGTCCGTGCGCTCCGCCGGCACGCTCGAAGTAGTAGTCACGCACGGCCGCTTGCGCCTGCGCCAGGCACAGCGTCAGCGCGAATGCAGCCAGTACGCGCGAGGCCGCGCTGCGGAGGCGACACCAGCACGCGGCAAGCTCAAGGAAGGCGGGCAAGCGCAAGGTCGCCATACCTGAAAACGATGATTTTGGCAGTGTAGGCCATGCGCGGACGGCCGTGCCTGCGCCCGCGCGGTGCCGTGACCGCTACACTGTGTCGCCCCCACCGACTTGGCCGATTTGTGTCTGCAGAATTGCCTGCGCTGACCGAAGTGGAAGGCGCCGTGCGCCAGCTGGGTCTGGCCATGGATCCATCCGAACTCCATGGCGCACTGTGCGGCTGGCTCGCCGGCGGCGGTGCCCAGACGGCCGACTGGCTCGTCAACGTGCTGGTCGATGAAGCAGCCCCCCAGGTCGCTCCGGACTCGCCGCTGGACCGCCTGCGCCGCGCGAGCGCCGCGCAGCTGGAGGACCGCGGTTTTGGTTTCGAATTGCTGCTTCCCGACGCCGACGCCTCGCTCACCCGCCGAAGCGGCGCGGTCTTCGACTGGTGCCGGGGTTTCCTGGGTGGTTTCGGCCTGGCCGCGGGAGCCAAGCCGGCGCTGTCGGAGGAAGGCGGCGAAGCCCTGGTCGACATTGCACGACTGGCCGCGGCGACGGCACAGGAAGACGGGGATGACGAAGACGAGGAAGCGTTGATCGAAATCGAGGAGTTCATCCGGGTCGCGGTATTGCTGCTGCACGGCGACTGCGTACTGGCCGTGCAGCATCGTCGCGGGATGAACTGAGGCCGCATGGATGCCCGGGCATTGACGGCGATGCGGACGTTGAGCGAGCCATCGTCGGCCAGCTTCGCGCAGCGTCGCAGGCAACTGATGCGCATGGCTGGCCACGACACGATCCTGGTGCTGCCCGCTGCACCCGAGCGCGTGCGCAGCCGCGACACGCATCATCCCTATCGACAGGATTCGGACCTGCTGTACCTCACCGGTTTTCCCGAGCCCGAAGCGGTGCTGGTGCTGGTGCCGGGCCGCCAGCATGGGGAGGCCATCCTCTTCTGCCGCGAGCGCGATCCGGACCGCGAAGGCTGGGACGGTCCACGCTGCGGGCCTGAGGGCGCCATCGACCGCTACGGCATGGACGATGCGTATCCGATCACCGACATCGACGAGATCCTCCCCGGACTGCTCGAAGGACGCAGTCGCGTGTACTACCACTTCGGTCGCGATGCGGAGTTCGATCTCAAGCTGATCGGGTGGGTCAACCGGGTGCGCGCAATGATGCGCATGGGCGCACAACCGCCGCATGAATTCCTGGAGCTCGGCCACCTGCTCGACGAGCAGCGACTGTTCAAATCCAGGGACGAGTTGAAGCTGATGCAGCGCGCGGCCGATATCAGCGTCCGCGCGCATGAGGTCGGCATGCGCGCGGTGCGGTCGGGAATGCGCGAGTACGAGCTGCAGGCGGAGATCGAACGCGTGTTCCGCATGCACGATGCCGTGCCGGCATACGGCAGCATCGTGGGTGCCGGAAACAATGCCTGCGTGCTGCATTACGTCGCCAACAACGCCGTGGCCAATGACGGCGACCTGGTGCTGGTCGATGCCGGCGCCGAATACCGCGGGTACGCCTCCGACATCACCCGCACGTTTCCCGTCAACGGACGGTTCTCGAAAGAGCAGCGCGCGTTGCACGACCTGGTGTCAGCGGCACAGTCAGCGGCCCTGGCGCAGGCCTGCCCGGGCGTGGCCTACGAGGCCGGACACATCGCGGCGGTGCACACGCTGACCGAGGGATTGCTCAAGCTCGGATTGCTCAAGGGTTCGCTGGAAAACAATGTTTCAGCGGGCCACTACAAGCGCTTCTATCGCCACAAAACGGGACATTGGCTTGGGCTGGACGTGCATGACGTCGGTGAATACCGCATCGACGGGCAGTCACGCCTGCTCGAGCCGGGCATGGTGTTTACAATCGAACCCGGTTTGTACATCGGCCCCGAGGAAAAGAGCGTCCATGCGAAGTGGCGCGGCATCGGCATCCGCATCGAGGATGACGTCGTGATTACCGCCGACGGTCACCGCGTGCTGACCGGCAAGCTCGCCCGCAATGCGGACGAAATCGAAGCCTTGATGGGCGCCGCGTGATGAACTGGATTACAACGTTATCGGCCGCGCCGCCGCGCGCCCGGACATCCGTTTGCGTCGCTTTCAATCATTATTGATTGACGAGCATCAGCCCAAAGCCGCAAATCCCTCTCGCGTCAGGTTCTGCGGGTCGGCGTGGGTGCACACGACGTCGTCCTCGATACGGATGCCGCCAAACGGCCGCAATGCATCAACGCGAGGCCAGTCGACGGCACTGGCGTGCTCGCCCTTTCGGAGTTCCTCGAGCAGCATGTCGATGAAATAGATGCCCGGCTCGATGGTCACGACCATGCCTGGTTGAAGTTCGCGGGTCAGCCGCAGGTAGGGGTGGCCTTCGGGCTTCGGCAAGGTTCCACCGGTATCGGACGCGGCAAAGCCAGCGACCTCGTGCACCTGAAGCCCGATGCCGTGGCCGATCCCGTGCGGGAAGAAGGTTCCGGAAACGCCGGTGGCAACCGCGCTTTCGGGCGAGACCTTGAGTACACCGAAATCCTTGAGCACGCTGGCCAACGCCAGATGCGCGTCCAGATGCAGCTGCCGGTAGTCCATTCCCGCACGGACCTGCGTGCACATCGCACGCTGTGCGGTGTCGACGGCATCGATCAGCGATTGAAACTCGTCCCCGGGATCGTACGAATACGTGCGGGTGATGTCGCATGCGTAACCGGCATGGCTTGCGCCCGCATCGATCAGGAAGCTGCGGATGTGGCCAGGAGGGGCGCGATCGAGCAGCATGTAGTGCAGCACTGCGCCGTGCGTGTTGAGTGCGACGATGTTGTTGTACGGCAGATCCAGGGCGTCCTGGCGTGCTGCGATGCAATAGGCGAAATGGATGTCGAATTCGCTTGCCCCGGCACGGAAGGCGGCTTCCGCGGCGCGATGGCCACGGACACCTGATTGCGTGGCAATCCGCATCATTTCGATTTCGTAGGGCGTCTTGAACGCGCGGTGGTAGTCCAGGTAACGGACCACCGCCGGCGGATTGTTCGGCACCACGTCGGCCAACGCACTTTGCGCTTCGCCCAGGATCGCGCAGCGCGCACGATCGGCGGGCAAGTACGAAAGTGCCTCTTCCGCCGTGCGGATGACGACGACGTCGAAGTGCTCGACCCAGGCCCCACCTGGCGCTTCGGGTACGACGTGCCAATAGTCATGCGGCTGCAGGTAAATCACCTTGGGCCGGCTGCCGGGCGTGAAGACGAGCCAGCTGCCGGGGTTGCGCGTCAGTGGCAGCCATGCCTTGAACTGCGGGTTGACCGCGTACGGGTAGTCGCGGTCGTCGAACGCCTGGTAGTGAAGGGTTCCGCTGGGGACCACCAGATGATCCAAGCCGGCGCGCTCCAGCGCCACGGCGGTGCGCGTTTGCAACACAA
This sequence comes from Lysobacteraceae bacterium, assembly GCA_028293685.1. Lineage (GTDB taxonomy): Bacteria > Pseudomonadota > Gammaproteobacteria > Xanthomonadales > Xanthomonadaceae > Cognatiluteimonas. The sequence continues at coordinate 11,437 of JAQGOI010000371.1, forward strand.
CCAGATGTTCGGCATATAGGATGGCGAGGTCGGCAGTCATGGGGTAAGGCGACCGTGGGGAGGAGACCGCATTCTGCCGCAAGCGACCTGGTAGCGCCGGACATCGGACCTGTCGAACGTTCCTTGTTGCTGGGGCTGCCGGCATGGGCCTGGGCATTGATCGGTTTGTTGCTCGGTGTCGTCGCCACCGGTGGTGTTCTGCTGATGGAGCGCCATAACCTGGAGGCTGGTTCGCGACTGCGACTGGCCGAGATCGGCCGCCGCAGCACCAGTCAGATCCAGCGCCAATTCGAGAGCAGTGGATTGCTGTTGCGCGGGATGCAATCGGCTTACTTCATCGGCACCGCCATCGACGAGCAGCAATTCGAGGCGATCGCGCGCAACCTGCAACCACAAGCGTTGTTGCCCAGCATGGTGGCGGTCGGTTTCGCCCAACGGCTTGCTGCAGATGCCCCGACGGAGCGCCCGCGTTACCTCTACGTGCGCGTCGCGCCGCTGGCCGGCAATGCCCCATTGCTCGGACTGGACATCGCTCGACAGACGCGCAACCTGCTGGCGCTGGAACGCGCGCGCGACATCAACCAGCCAGTGATGTCGGCGGCATTTCCGCTGTTGCAGAAATCGAGCGAGCCCGGTGCGGCGCTGGGCGTGGTGGTGCGCTTGCCGGTGTACAGCGCGGGCAGGATTCCCGTGGATGTCGCCGAACGACGCCAACGCGAGATCGGCTCGCTGGGCCTGAGCATGCGCGTGCAGACATTGCTGCGCAACGCGCTGCCACCCGAAACGCTGCGACATTTCAAGGTGCAGGTCCAGGACATTACCGACGGCACGGCGCAGCCGCTCTACGATTCCGGCACCACTGCATTGCCCGATGCGCCGGACTACGGCGGCATGCTGTCGTTCGGTGGACGCCACTGGCGCATGGTCCTGCTCCAGCGCGATCGTGCTTATGACGCCGCGTTGCTGTGGACAGTCGGCATTGGCGGTTTGATCGCGAGCCTGCTGGTGGCTTCGTTGTTCTGGTCGGTCGCCAGTACCCGACGGCGTGCGATCGCCCTGGGCCGGCAGATGAGCGCGCGCTATCGTGAAAGCGAACAACGTTTCCGCGCGCTCAATGAACTGCTGCCCGCGCTGGTGTTGACGGCGCGCGCCAGTGACGGCCGCGTGTTGTACGCCAACCAGGCGGCGTGCCTGCGGCTTGGCAAGGCGATCGACACCGCCAACCTGGAAATGCTGTTCGACGATGAAACACTCCAACGCCGTCTGTTCGAGCCGGCGGACGCAGCACCGTGGAGCAACATCGATGCCGTCCTGAAAACGCTCAATGGCGATTGCTTCTGGGCGTCCACCTCGATCGCACGGGTGCGCGTGGGCCAAGTGGACAAGTTACTGCTGGTCGCCAACGACATCTCCGAACAGCGCCAGCTCACGGAGTTGCTCAGTTACCAGGCCAGCCACGACACCCTGACCGAGCTGTACAACCGGCGCGAGTTCGAACGGCGTGTGCAGCGCGCATTGTTTGGCGTCAGCAAGGGGGAACCACCGTGCGCGCTGGTCTACATCGACCTGGACCAGTTCAAGCTGATCAACGACACCAGTGGCCATCGCGCCGGCGACCAGTTGCTGAGCCAGCTCGCGCTCGTCATGGCCGAGCAGCTGCGCGCCGGCGACATCCTGGCGCGCCTGGGTGGCGACGAATTCGGCATCCTGGCGCATGACATCACGCTGGAGGGCGCGCACGCGCTGGCCGAGCGACTACGCGTGCGCATCGAGGGCTACATCTACGTGTGGGAGCAACGCTCCTACACCATCAGCGCCAGCCTGGGCGTAGTGATTCTGGACCAGGCCGGGCAGACATTGGCGGACGTGCTGTCGCAAGCGGACTCGGCCTGTTACATGGCCAAGGATCGCGGCCGCAACCGGATCCATTTCTATTCCGAGCAGGCCGACGAAACCATCCAGCGCCGCGGCGAGATGGAATGGGCCAATCGCCTGCGCGGTGTCATCGAGGAAGGCCGGTTGCTGCTCGATTACCAGGAAGTGCAGCCCCTGCAAGGACAGCCGGATCACGATCCGCACATCGAACTGCTGATCCGCCTGCGCGACGAGGACGGCAAGGTCGTGCTCCCCGGCGCTTTCCTCCCGGCCGCGGAGCGCTACGGGATGGTGCTGCTGCTGGATCGTTGGGTCGTCGGCCAGGCCATTGCGAATTTCAACCGGCTGCACATCAGCGGACGCGCGCCCGGACGCTGCTCGCTCAATCTATCTGCCTCGACGCTGGAAGATGAGAGCCTTGCCGATTACGTGCTGGACCTGATCGAACGGCATGGCGTGGCGCCATCGCGCCTGTGTTTCGAGATCACGGAAACCGAGGCGGTGCGCAATCTGGCCCGTGCGGTGCGTTTCATCGAACGCCTGCGTGGCGTCGGTTGCCAGGTGGCGCTGGACGATTTCGGCGCGGGCATGTCGTCGTTCGGCTATCTGAAAAACCTGCCGGTCGATGTGATCAAGATCGACGGCAGCTTCATCCGCGACCTCGACGCGGACCCGATGAATCGCTCGATCGTCAACGCGATCACCACGATTGGCCACCAGCGCGGCATGGATGTCGTCGCCGAGTGGGTCAGCAGCCAGGCCAATGCTGAAACATTGCGTTCGCTGGGTGTCGACTACGGCCAGGGGTTTGCTTTGCACCGGCCCGAACGCGTGCTGTATCAGCGGGTGCTCGAACGTGGGCGCGCCACCGTCAGCTGATGCGCGACGCCTCACGGGACCGTGCGCCACGGCCAGGAATTAACGGAGCAGCGCGTGGATAGAGCCATGGTTCGCGAGTATCCGCAGCGCGCGGCGGCGCGGCGGATGCAAGGGCTGGCGGATTCGATCGCGGCGCTATTCGAACTGGGCGCCCGGTGCATCGATCCAGTGGCGCAGCTGCTCGGCCTGCTCATCCGGGATCGCGATGAAGCGCAGGCCACTCCACGCCTGACCCGGCGCGCTCGCCCGGTCCAGCCAGAGCAGGTGCGCTCCGACTTCCAGCGAGATGGCCTGGCCCCGGATATCGTGCAGATGGAACCGGAACTGGTACAGCGCGTCCTCGATGAGCGGTGCGCTCGCGATCAGCAGCATTCCGGTTTCCGAAACGTTACCGATGCGTCCGACGACGCTGTCGGTCATGGTGTCGGTCACGAGGATCGTGTCGGACACCTTGCGCCGCCGCGCACGCCGGAACTCGTCGATCATGGTGCAGCTCCCGGGTTTTTAGAGCCGACAGTGTCTTCTTCGCGCGCGCCACGTCCGGCAAAGCTGCGCAGCGCATTCAACGTCGCCTGCCATGCACGGTCGACCAGGCGGCCACGCTCGGCCGCCACGACCTTCGCCTGTCCGCGCGTCAGCATCCGGGCGACGCTGTCCAGTGACTGCTCGCCGACGCGTTGTCCGCGTTGATTGACGAACAATGCCTTGTCGGTGACCGGGCTGTACCACGACAATCGCCGGCGCACGAGATCGCCCTGCTGGTTGACCGTGAATTCGATCCACGTGCCGTAAGGCATCAGCCTGAGCTGGTCGTACTGCGCCTGTTCGGCAGCATCGCGCGGCGGCAATTCGGGCTTGCGCGCTTCGCTGGTGTCTTCGCCCAGGCGCACGCGCGCCTTCAGGCGCATCGTCAGTTCGGTCCGTGACGCCGGATCCTCGTCGTCATCCAACGCGCTGGTCAGGCGGCGCGCGATCGCCGCGGCTTCCTCGGCGTGATATCCAACCTGGCCCAGCGCGGCCTCGATGTGGTTGGCAAGCTCCGGATCGGGCTCGCCCCCGCTGCGCCCGCACGTGGCGACGATGCGTCGCGTGACTTCGAGTTGGCGTTCCCAGTCGGTCGAGTCCGGTCCCTGGCGCAGCAATGTCAAGGTCAGCACGTCGGCCCACGCCTGGTTGAGCAGGGCCCGGACGAATTTTGGAAGGCGCTGCTCGCCGACGATTTCAGTGATGGTCTCCGCCGCGCGCCGCTTGGCGATCTCCAGCTTTTCCTTGCCCCGTGCCGCTTCGACGTGCCGCCTTTCGGCCATCTCGGCCTTGCGCGCAAGATTCTGCAACTGGACCTGCAACTCGCGATTGCTGGCCTCGAAGACCGCGGGATCACCGTCGTAGTGTTCGACCACGTGGTTGACGGCCTGCTGCAGGGGCTGCAGCAACTGTGGATCCAGGTCGTCGTCGTCCAGCCAGCGCGCGCCTGATTCGGCGACCGCATTGAGCAGCTGCCGGGCAGGGTGCTGCGCCCTTACGAAAAAAGCGCGGTCCTGCAAGGCCATCCGCAGCAGCGGCACCTGCAGCTTGCGCAACAGCGGCGTTGCCGGTGCATCGGTGCGGACCTCGCGCTCGATCTGCGTGTACAGCATGTCGAGCAATTCGAATGTGTCGCTGTCCTGCGGCGAAAAACTCGCGCCGTGGCCGCGTTCCTGACGCACCTGCGCCAGCAACGCCTGCTTGATGTCGAGCAGGTTGCGCGTGCCGCCACTGGCGCCGGGCTCGCGCATGCCATCCAGTGCGGCGACGACCTCGGTCGTTTCGAGCTGCTCACGGGTGCCCTGGCGCTGGTCGGGTCGCAGCTTGCCGATCAGTTCGCGGCGGCCGGACAGCAGCTGCTGCAACAGGCTGAAGGCCGCGCCTTCATCGAATCCGGCCGTGTCGCCGTCGGGTTGTCCCAGCCACGCGGTATGGGTTCGGGGTTGGTCGCTCTTGTCGCCGCCGCGCCGCTTGCGCGACGACTTGCCGCCGTCCTTTGCGGCGTCGGCGGCAGCATCGGCGTCGGCGACCGAGCTTGGCCTGGCCCGGATGGGCACGTAGGTCAGGCTCGGCAGGATGCCGGCCTCGATCACGATGGCGTTGAGCGTTTCCAGCATCTGCGGGTAATCGCTCATGACCCGCCGATCGAACTGGCGATACAGCAGCAGTCGCGACTCCAGCGGCAGTTCCAGCGACTGTGTGGCCTCGCGCATGATCCGGCACAGCGCGCGCGGTCCAAGCGGTATGCGTTCGGCGTCGAATGCCGGACTGGCGGCCATGACGCCAAACCGCTGCCCAAGCAGGTGCAGGGGCAGGCTGGCGCGCGATTCCTGACGGGCCGCGATATCGCGCAGCACCGCATCCTCGTCCATCTCGCTTTCGTCAACCAGGCTCAGATGCATGAAGCTCACCGGAGCATTCTCGGTGCCCGCCGCGGCGGGCGCGACGCGGCCCATCGATGCCAGGTTGGCTTCCAGTCCGGCCATGAACAGTGGCACCAGATCGGACGACTGCATTCGAACCGTGCGCAGGGTCTGCATGTAGCCGGCTTGCAGCGCCGGATTGCGCGCGTGCTCGGACATGCGGTAAAGCTGCTGCTCGAAGTCGGCGACGGTCGCACTGAGCTGGCGTTCGAGTTCGTCCGAAGCGGCATTCAACAACTGGTCGAGCACACGCCTGACGCGCCGCGGGAGGACTGCGGTGGCCAGCGTCTGTGGGCTCGATTCGTTGGGTGGTGCTGCCGACATCGGGACGCTCGATCCTGTCCAGTGCTGATAATTAGCATGCCCTGCCGCTGACGGCCAGCGGGGGCCGGGCCACCGGCTGCGCTTCGAGGGTTGCCCAGCGCCCCATTGCCGTGGATCAGTCCTTCAGGAACAGCGCGATGACATCATTGGTAAAGCGGCGCCCTAGCTCCGTGGGAATGACGTGGTCACCGCTGGACGCGATCCAGTCCCGCCTCGACGCCGTGTCCAACTCCCCGGCAATGTCGTTGCGGGACACGCCCGTCCGTGCCTCGAATTCCGTGAGCGAGAATCCTCCAACCAGACGCAGGGCATTGAGCATGTAATCGAACGGTCGGCGG
>JAQGOI010000017.1 GCA_028293685.1 Lysobacteraceae bacterium
TCGTTGAGGTTGCTCGCGTATTCGGCCAGGGCATCGCCCTTGCCCTCCGATTCCGCGCCTTCGGTGCGCGTGCTCTCGTCGTGTCCCGACGCCTCGTCACCACCGAGTTTGGCAATGCCATGCGACAGATAGTTGACGACATCCAGCCGCGTCACGTCCTGCTGGTTGAGGTAATAAACCGCGTGCGAGTCCTTCTCGCCAAAGATGGCGACCAGCACGTTCGCGCCGGTGACTTCCTTCTTGCCGGACGACTGCACGTGATACACCGCGCGCTGCAGGACGCGCTGGAATCCCAGGGTGGGTTGGGTGTCGCGACCGTCGTCGGCATCGAGCTTGACGACCGACTTGTCGATCGCCTGTTCGAGTTCCGTTCGAAGACGCGTGAAATCGGCGCCGCTGGCCTTGAGCACCATCTCGGCCGACGGGTTGTCGAGCAACGCGAGCAGGAGGTGTTCGACCGTCATGTACTCGTGGCGCGCTTCGCGGGCGCGCTTGTAGCACTGGCCGATGCTGTATTCGAGATCCTTGCTGAACATGGGGCCAAAGCCCTCCGGAAGCCTGAGTGAACATCACTGCCGATGATGTGGGGCGGCAGCCCGCCTCACACAAGCCCCGGCAGGCTCGTTCTACGCCTTCTCCATCGTGCACAACAACGGGTGCTGGTTGAGCCTTGAGTATTCGTTCACCTGCGCCACTTTCGACTCTGCCACTTCCCGCGTGTAGACGCCGCACACACCGCGGCCCCGGGTGTGGACGTGGAGCATGATCTGCGTCGCCTTTTCGATGTTCAGCCCGAAAAACCGGACCAGCACCTCCACCACGAATTCCATGGGTGTGTAATCGTCGTTCAACAGCAATACCGAGTAGAGCGGCGGCCTGGCCACCTCCGGCTTGCTGGTTTCGACCATCACGCCGTGATCGCGTTCGTTTCCCGGATTGGTTGCCATCGCCCGATTATACGAAGGCTTGCAAGCGCGACGCCCGATGGACGCCACATCGACTCCCGAAGGACAATGCCGGCATGGGCTATCGAGAAGGGCGTTTCTGGCAACCCGACGTGACTGTCGCCACGGTCGTGGTGCGTGACGGCCGCGTGCTCTGCGTCGAGGAACGCGTCGACGGGGCCATCGTCATCAACCAGCCTGCGGGTCACCTGGAGCCGGATGAAAGCCTCGTGGACGCGGCGCTGCGCGAGACACTCGAGGAAACCGGCTGGAACGTGCGTCTGGAAGCGTTCATCGGCGCGTACCAGTGGAAAGCGCCGACGCAGGCCGATGGCGCCGGCGGGCGTCACTATCTGCGCTTTGCCTTCGCGGCCGAAGCGGTTGCGCTGGATGCCACCCGTGCCCTGGATGAAGGCATCGTACGCGCGGTCTGGATGACGCCCACCGAGTTGCAGCAGGCAAGCGCTCGCCACCGCAGTCCGCTGGTCTGGCAGGCCGTGGCCGATTACCTGGCCGGTCGCCGCCATCCGCTGTCGCTGCTGCAGCAGCTGGCATGAGCGCGCCCGACACCATCGTCGGCATGTCGGGCGGCGTGGACTCGTCGGTCGCCGCGCTGTTGCTGCGCGATGCCGGCGTCGATGTGGCTGGGTTGTTCATGCAGAACTGGGCCGGAGAGGACGATGGCGACTGCCGGGCGCAGGACGACCGACGCGACGCCGTGGCCGTGTCCGGGCGCCTGGGCATTCCGATCCATTTCCGGGATTTTTCGCAGGAGTACCTGGACGGCGTCTTCGCGCACTTTCTCGCCGAATATGCCGCCGGACGCACGCCCAACCCCGATGTGCTGTGCAACCGCGAGATCAAGTTCAAACATTTCCTCGATGCTTCGCGAGCGCTGGGAGCCGACTGGATCGCGACCGGACACTACGCGCGCACCGCGCGACGCGACGGGCACTGGCAGCTGCTGCGGGCCGTTGACGGCAGCAAGGACCAGAGCTACTTCCTGCACCAGCTGGGGCAGGCGCAACTGGCGGCGACGCGGTTCCCCCTGGGACACCTGCTGAAATCCGAAGTGCGCCGCATTGCCATGGAAGCCGGACTGCCCACGGCGGCAAAAAAAGATTCCACGGGGATCTGCTTTATCGGCGAGCGTGATTTCAGGCAGTTCCTGGGCCGCTACCTGCCCACCCAACCTGGCGAAATCCGTGATCCTGGCGGCCATGTGCTCGGCGAGCACACCGGCGTGTGCTACTTCACGCTGGGCCAGCGCGAAGGCCTGCAGCTTGGCGGCATCCGCGGCCGCGAACAGGCGGCGTGGTACGTGGTCGGCAAGGATGTCGCACGCAACATCCTCTATGTCGACCAGGGCAGCGACAGCGCGTGGCTGCAATCCACCGACCTGCAGTCGGAGGTGGCGCACTGGATTGGCGGGCACCCTCCGGCGGGGCGTTTTTCCTGCGCAGCCCAGACGCGCTATCGTCAACGAGCCGAGCCCTGCGAGGTGGCTGTGCGGGATGACGGCACGCTCGCGGTGCGCTTTGTGCGCAGCCAGCGGGCGGTGACGCCCGGCCAGTCACTCGTGCTTTATGACGGCGACGTCTGTCTGGGCGGAGCCGTCATCGCATCCACCAACGCACCCGTGGCTTACGCCCGAAGCGGCCAGGCGGCATGAACGCGCCGGGCGAGCGCCTGCTCGCGCTTGGAGGCCTCGTACAGGCGCTGCAACAGGTGCGGCGGATCGCCGATACCGGCCAGGCGGACGCGACGATCCTGGCGACCGCGCTGGACAGCGTGTTCCGTATCGATGCAGAAACGCCTTCGGACGTCTACGGCGGTGCGTCAGCCGTGCGGCCGGGGCTGTTGTTGTTGCGCGGCTACTTCCGCAACGAGGCGCGCGACGAACTGCTGCCGCGACTTTCGCTTGCCGTGCTGCAGCTGGAGCGCCGCTTCAGCCATCATGCAACCGCGCAGCAGGTGCACGACGCCATTCTCGCGCTGATGCCGACACGCGAACAGCTGGGCAGCACCCATCCGCAGCTCCTGGCCGCACTCGGCAGCCTTTACGCCGAAAACATCAGCCATTTGCGTCCACGGGTGCTCGTGCAGGGCAATCCGCACTACCTGGGCCAAGCGACCGTTGTCGCTGAGATTCGAGCGGTGTTGCTGGCAGGGCTTCGCTCGGCGGTCCTCTGGCGACAATTGGACGGAAGCCTTTGGGACTTCCTGTTGCGCCGGAATGACATGGTCAAGGCGATTGACGGCTGGCTGGATTAACCCCCGCGACCCAGCTGGCGGGCCGAGCCGCCCCCACGCATTCGACACCTTGCAGCCAGCGAGGCGGGGTTTTAACCCGCCTTTCAAAAGGCCGGCAACGGTGACTTATTTGCCGATGATCTTCCAGGAGAGATCGGTGACGCTCCGCACGGCCTGCTGAGTCGGGGAGTACGCGGATCGCCAGATCACGTTGACGCCACTGCTGATGTTGCGCCACAGGATGTCCGACTTGCCATCGCCGTTGTAGTCGCCTACCGCAACGATCGTCCAATGCAGATTGGTTATTTGTGTGACCGCCTGTTGAGTAGAAGCATTCCCCGCCTTCCAGATCACGCTTGCGCCGGTGCTTTGGTCGTGCCAAAGGACATCGGAAGCGCCGTCGCCGTCGAAATCACCGACGCCGACCACTTGCCAGTTGAGATTGGTCACGCCCGTGACG
>JAQGOI010000025.1 GCA_028293685.1 Lysobacteraceae bacterium
CCTTCACCGCAACCCGGTTGTAACTCCACAGCCCGGCAACGCGCGCGGTCTCGCGTGCGGCCGCGACCTTGGCGCGGATCGCATCCATCTGTGCACCAACCCGTTGCGCCGCACTTGTCCCGGGAAAGTTCATCAGCAGGACATCGCCCTGCGCCTTGGCCACCGCCCAGTTCTGCGCCGCCACCGCCTGATCGAAGTCCCGTGCTGCCTGTGTTGCAGCATCCTCGTTGGCCGCGGCCTGCGCGGCCTTCTGCTGCGCCTGCTGTTCGGCGCGATGACACGACGTCAGGGCACACGTTGCCAGCACAAGTACGATGACAGCACGCTGCAGGCGCGCCGTCATGGTGTCGCACCCTTGGCCGACGGTTGTGCTTTGGCGATCGCCGCCGCGACCGATGCCGTCGTGATCGGGTGATAGCCCGCACGCGCCTTGTCGAACACGTCCTGGGCGAACTGCAGTCCCTCGGGTGTTTTCACCAGCGCTTCGTAGGTCGGCATGATCAGCTTGCGGCGTCCCACGCCTTGCAGGAATTCGGCCATTGCGCTGTCGGCTGCGTGATAGCCACTGCGCACGGCGAGCGGATACCAGCGCTGGGCGAGTTCGCCGTTGGGCGAACCGGTGAAATGGTAGGCCGCGTCCAGCGACGCCATCTGCTCCTGCGTCAACGTCTGCGGCATTCCGTCCAGGAAATGCGTCCATTCCTGGGTGCTCCAGGCCGCGGTGATCGACAGCGGCGGCAACTTGGCTTCGGCGCTCCAGGCAATGCGCGCCGCGTCGACGATGCCGAAATTGCGCGAGCGCGCGTGTTCGGCGAAGGCCGGAATGCCCGGCTGGTGCAACCATGCGTCCAGTTCGGCGGCCGACACCGTGTTGGGCGCCTTGTCCAGAAGCTGCCTGTGCAGGTAGGCAACGAAATCGTCCGTCGTCGCGCTCTTGAAGGCATGGCTGTCGAACCATCCGCGCAGGAACGGATCGAACGTGGCGCGACCGAAACGCTGCTCGAGGAAGCGCAGGAACCACGCACCCTTGGTGTAGGCGATGTCGCTGAGCGCGTCGTCCGGATCGCGGCCGGTGAGCGGCGGCAACGCCAGCACCTGGTCGGCCGGCGCGATGTCGCCCGACTTGATCTCGGCGGCCAGTTCCTCCTGGTCGATCTGGCGCTCCATCTCGGCCAGCTCGTCGCCGTACAACGCCTCGGTGATGCGCGCCTGCACGTACGTGGTGAAGCCTTCGTTCAACCAGATGTTCTTCCAGCTGGCGTTGGTGACCAGGTTGCCCGACCAGCTGTGCGCCAGCTCGTGCGCGACCAGCGACACCAGCGACTTGTCGCCGACGATGACGGTCGGCGTGGCGAATGTCAGGCGCGGATTTTCCATGCCGCCGAACGGAAACGACGGCGGCAGCACCAGGATGTCGTAACGGCCCCAGCGGTATGGGCCGTAGAGGTTCTCTGCGACCTGCATCATCTTGTCGGTGTCGGCGAATTCGGTCGCCGCCTTGTGCACCATCGCGGGCTCGGCCCACACGCCGCTGCGCGGGGAAATCGGTTCGAACACGAGATCACCGGCCGCGATCGCCAGCAAATAGGACGGAATCGGTTGCGGCATGACGAACGTGTAGTCGCCGTCACGCGCAGCCGTCGGGTCGTTGTCGGCACTCATCAGCACCATGGCGTCCTTCGGCGCGGTGACATGCGCGCTGTAGGTGAAGCGCACGCCCGGGGTGTCCTGCAGCGGCACCCAGCTGCGTGCGTGGATCGCTTCGGACTGGCTGAACATGAAAGGCTGCTGCTTGCCCTGCGTCATCGCCGGCTCCAGCCATTGCAGCCCCGACGCATCGGGCGACGTCCGGTAGGTGATGCGTACTTTTGCGTTGCGCTGCGGCGCCTGGATGGTCAGCTTGCTGCCGAGGATCGCATCCTTGGCGGCGACGACGTATTGCAGCGGCGTCCATTGGTCCTTGCCGACCGCACCCTCGATCTTGTCGATCGTCAGGTCGCGGCTGTCGAGCACCAGTTGCGTCGCCTTCAGGTCGAGCCATTGCAGGGTGTGCGTGGCCGTTCCGGTAAGTTGCCGGTGGTCGAAGTCGACCGCCAGGTCCAGTGCGAGATCGGTGGTGCGCACCGTGTCGGGCTCGGCGTAGGAATGCTCGTCCAGCAATGATGCGGAATGCATGGCAGCGGCCTTGGCGTTGGCGGGCACGGGCGAAGCGGGCATCGCCGTCGGATGGCGCGAACAGGCCCCAGCACCCAGCGCGATAAACAAAACCAGCGGAAGCATCGGCAGGCGCATGGCGCGGCTCGGCGTTGTCGGGAATCGGCAGTCTAGCCGCTGCAGCGCCAAGCCCTCGAATGTGCTCCTACAGGCAGTGCACCATCTGCGGATCGGCACCACGGCGCAGCGTGTATGTACCAAGCTCGTCGCCATTGCTCGTGACGCGCAACCGCATGGTGTCGCCGTTGACCGTCCCTGAGTAATTGGCCGGCACTGCCGTCGACGTTGGCTCGTCCTCCTGGACGCGCGCAGGCCCGCCGTGCCCTTGCAGGTGCGTGCCACGGACGCTGAAGGCACCGCCGGCATCGGGACGCAACGGCGCGTCGATCGTCCCCTGCCCGCAGTCGTACTCGATGCGACCGCCAGAGGCCGTCAGCGTCAACAACACATGCAGTCCACCCCAGTCACCGGTCAACGTGCGGCGCGTCGACGTGCTGCGAGCCGTCGCGCCGACGGCGGGTTCCGACGCGATGGGTTGTGTCGGAGCCGGCCCTTCGGCGCCAGGCGGCGCGGGTGCCGGCGGCGGTGCCGTCGCATGCAATGGAGCCGGTTGCTGATCCGCCGCCGCCGTCCTGTCCGCAGGCGGCACCGCGCACCCTGCGCAGCACGCCATGACCAACAGCCACTGCCATCCTGGTGCGCTCATGGATTCAGATCTTGTATCCGGTGTGGATGGCGACGATACCGCCGGTGAGGTTATGGAAACCGCAACGGGCGAAGCCGGCCGTCTCCATCATGGCCTGCAAGGCCTCCTGCGCGGGATGGCGACGGATCGACTCGGCCAGATACCGGTAGCTGTCGGCATCCTGTGCGAACAACCGGCCCAGTCCCGGCAGCACGTTGAACGAATGGAAGTCGTACAGCGGCTTGACCCACTCGGCCTTGACCTGCGAGAACTCGAGCACGCGTGCCTGGCCGCCGACCCTCAGGACGCGCAGCATTTCGCGCAGCGCCGCATCCTTGTCGGTGACGTTGCGCAAGCCAAAGGCAATCGTCACCAGATCGAAACTGTCGTCCGGAAACGGCAATGCCTCGGCGTTGCATTGCACGTACTGCAGACCATGGACCAGGCCGCGGTTGATCAACCGGTCGCGACCGACGGTGAGCATGCCGGCATTGATGTCGCCGAGCACGACCTCGCCCTTGTCGCCGACCTTGGCACGCAGCAGGGCTGCGATATCGCCGGTCCCACCCGCAAGGTCCAGCACGCGGTCGCCGCTGCGCAGTTGCGACGTCGCGACGAAGTAGCGCTTCCAGATGCGATGGATGCCCAGCGACATCACGTCGTTCATCAGATCGTATTTGCCGGCGACCGACGAGAACACCTCGCCGACGAGCTTCTGCTTGTCGGCGCGCGGGACGTCGCGGTAGCCGAAGTGGGTGGTGTCGCCGTCGTCATCGATGGGGCTGGTCATCATTGGATTATCGCATCGGCGCCTCCGGGGCCGAACTGTTGGCCGACCCCGCTACGGCAGCGCGTTCACCCGTGCGGGCCCTCCGCCCCGTCCGTCCGTTCCAATTTGTCGGGAGACATGCCATGAAATCACGGTTCATCCTGTTCGCCGCGGCGCTGCCGTTGGCGCTGCTGGGCGCAAGCCCTTCGACGACATACGCAAAGCACAGGGCTGCGACGCAGCATGCGCAGTCGGCGCACGTCATGCTCGACCCCGACACCCTGAAATGGGGCGATGCGCCGCCAGCACTGGAAAAGGGCGCGCAGATGGTGGTGCTCTCGGGAAATCCCGGCAAGGCTGGCTGGTACGTGATCCGGCTGAAGACCCCCGCCGGCTTCAAGGTCGCGCCGCACTGGCACCCAACCGACGAACAGGTGACCGTGATGCAGGGCGATTTCAGCCTGAAGATGGGTGCGGGTGACTCCGAACATGCCCACACGTTCGCCCCGGGCGGCTATGCGCTCTTGCCGGCACATATGCAGCACGCCGCCAGCACGCAGGGCGGTGCCATCGT
>JAQGOI010000052.1 GCA_028293685.1 Lysobacteraceae bacterium
GTGGCTTCGACGCGCGCCGCCTGGGCATTGTCGATGCCGTAGCGCTGCATGAGCGCATGCACTGACGCGTCGCGCGGATCGGCGCCGCGGCCGCGACCGCGCATGTCGTAAAGCACGCCCTCGCGCAGTGCGGCCTTGCTGACCCCGATCCGCTCCAGGCCCAGCGCGTCGAAGGCCGCCTCGAGCACCAGAACGCCACCGGCGATGATGGGTTTGCGTTCAGAGGACAACGATGGAAGGTCGATTGCATCGATGCGGCCGGCCGTGAGCAGGCGGTCGCGGACCTGCGCCAGCGCGTCGCGAGTGATGTCGCCTTTAGTCAGTTTCATGGCGATGCAGATTTCGCCGATCGCCTTGTTGGTGCCGGACGATCCCAGCGCCTCATCCCAGCCCAGGTGGCGATAGACACCCGCGAACTGCTGGAATTCGGCGGTGATTTCGGTAGCGGCCTGCTTCCAGCGCTTGCCCGACAGCTTGCCGTCGGCAAAGAACCGACGCGTGCTGGCGACGCAACCGGCCTGCAGGCTTTCGCGTTCGAGCGCATCGAAGCCGGTGCCGATGATGCATTCGGTCGAGCCGCCGCCGATGTCGATGACCAGTCGCAGATCGTCTGGTTTCGGCGGCTGCGCATGGGCGACGCCGAGGTAGACGAGGCGGGCCTCCTCGCGTCCCGAAACGACTTCGATGGCGTGTCCAAGCGCCGTTTCCGCGGGAATCAGGAACGTCTGCGGCATCGCCAGCTGGCGGACGGTGTTGGTGGCGATGGCGCGGACGTGCTGCGGCGGAATGTCGCGCAGGCGCTGGCCGAAGCGCGCGAGGCACGCAAGCGCGCGCTGTCGCACGTCCGGCGCAAGGCCTCGCTTGTCGTCCAGCCCTTCGGCCAGCCGCACCATCTCGCGAATCCGGTCGACGACGCGCAATTGTCCCAGCACGTAGCGCGCCACGACCATATGAAAGCTGTTGGAACCAAGATCGATCGCGGCGAGCAGGTCACCGTCCTGCAGTGGCAACGACGGAGAACGTGCGAACAGGTGGGTCTCGTTCACAGGTTCGATCCGCCGCACAGCTTCGCCAGCAGCGATGCCTGTGCGGAATAGGGCATGGCATCGGCCCCCGGTTCCACCCGAACGTATGTGCCGCTGGACTGCAGTTCCCAGGCGTTGATGTTGTCGGCGAGATAATTGTCGAGCGCCTCGACCTTGACGCGCGCGGCCAGCTCGGGTTCGACGACGGGAAAGCAGGTTTCGACGCGGCGCAGCAGGTTGCGCTCCAGCCAGTCGGCACTGGCGCAGTAGATTTCCGGTGCACGGTCGTTCTGGAACCAGTACACGCGGCTGTGCTCGAGGAACCGCCCGACGATCGAACGCACGCGGATCGTCTCCGACACGCCCGGGACGCCTGGTCGCAGCGTGCACGCACCGCGCACGACCAGGTCGATCTGCACGCCGGCCTGCGATGCGGCGTACAGCGCGCGCACCACCTGCGGCTCGTTGAGGGCGTTCATCTTGGC
This sequence comes from Lysobacteraceae bacterium, assembly GCA_028293685.1. GTDB lineage: Bacteria > Pseudomonadota > Gammaproteobacteria > Xanthomonadales > Xanthomonadaceae > Cognatiluteimonas. The sequence goes on from JAQGOI010000052.1 coordinate 1,511, forward strand.
GATCACGCGCGCCGGCTTGCCCTCGCAGGCATGTCGTGCTTCGCGTTCGATCTTGTGCAATACGCCGGCGTGCAGCGTAAACGGCGATTGGAGCAGCCGACGCAGCTTGATGGCCGGTGCCATGCCCGACAGTTGCTGGAAGATCTGGTGCACGTCGCTGCCGATATCCGGGTCGGCGGTGATCAGCCCCACGTCGGTGTATGTCCGCGCGGTGCCGGCATGGTAATTGCCGGTTCCCAAGTGCACGTAGCGCCGTAGTTTGCGACCTTCGCGGCGCACGATCAGCAGCATTTTGGCGTGCGTCTTGTAACCGACCACGCCATAGACCACCTGCACGCCAGCCTGTTGCAGGCGATCGGCAAATCCCAGGTTGGCTTCCTCGTCGAAGCGCGCGCGCAGTTCGACGACCACCGTCACGTCCTTGCCGTTGCGCGCGGCCTGCACCAGGTGATCGACGATCTGCGATTCGCGACCGGTGCGGTACAGCGTCTGCTTGATCGCCAGGACGTTCGGATCCTCGGACGCCTGGCGGATCAGTTCCAGTACCGGGGTGAAGGCATCGAAGGGATGGTGGAGCAGGATGTCGCCATCCTGGATGCGCTCGAAGATCGCTTCGGTGTTGCGCACGTTGCGAGGCTGAAACGCCGGATATTTCAGTTCCGGGCGCTGGACGAGATCGTAGACCTGCACCACGCGGCTGAGGTTGACCGGCCCGTCGATGCGGTAGACCGCGTTGTCGGGCAGCTCGAAATTCTGCAGCAGCGTGCGCACGATGGGCTTGGGACAGTTGCCGGCGATTTCCAGCCGCATCGCGCGCAGATAGCCGCGTCCGATCAGCTCATCGCGCAGAGCGAGTGCCAGGTTCTCGACTTCCTCCTCGTCGACGATCAGTTCCGAATTGCGCGTCACCCGGAACTGATACGCGCCCTTGACGTCCATCCCCGGAAACAACTCGTCGACAAAGGCCGAGAGCACAGAAGACAGGAAGACGAAGTCGTCGTCGCCACCGGACACTTTCTGCGGCAACTGGATGATGCGCGGCAGCGATCGCGGTGCGCGAACGATCGCCAGGTGTCCGGCACGGCCGAAGGCATCCTTGCCCTTGAGGACAACGACGATGTTGAGCGACTTGTTGAGGATCTGCGGAAACGGATGCGCAGGATCCAGCCCCAATGGCGACAGCACGGGCATGATCTCGTCGCGAAAATACTTGCGCAGCCAGCGCGTCTGTTTCGCGTTCCAGCTGTCGCGTGCCAGCACGCGCACGCCAGCGGCATTGAGTGCGGGGCGCAGGTCGTCGTTCCAGCAGCGGTATTGCGCGACGACGAGTTCGGCCGCGCGGTCGTGGATGCGCTTGAGGACCGTCGCGGGCGACAGGCCGTCGGGGGCGACCGGCAGGCTGAAGTCCTGCGCGTGGCGCACGGTCGCGGCCCGTATCTCGAAAAACTCGTCGAGGTTCGTGCACGAGATGCACAGGTAGCGCAATCGCTCGAGCAGAGGAACGCCGGCATCCTGGGCTTGCGCCAGCACGCGGAAATTGAAATCGAGCTGTGACAGTTCGCGGTTGAAATACAGCGCCGGGTCGCGTAGCGGGCCTTCGTCGACGCCGTCGGTCGCGACCTGCGGCCGTGCGGGTTTCCTGCGCGAGGACTTGTCTTTCATGGTCGGCATTGTAGAAGGAGCACGCAGGTACGGTTGGCCAGGCCCGGCGACGGCGCACGCGATGTTGGCGGGAGGCTCACGCCTGCGCCAGATCGCGCGGCGAGCGCAGGTACACGCGCTCGACGCCGAAATGGCAGGAAAAACGGCTGCCGCGTCCAACTTCGCTGGTGATGTCCAGGCGTGCCTGGTGCAGGTTCAGCACATGCTTGGCGATGGCAAGACCCAGCCCCGTGCCGCCGCTCTCGCGTGAACGGCTGGTCGATACACGGTAGAACCGCTCGGTGATCCGCGGCAGGTGTGCGGCCGGGATGCCGTAGCCGCTGTCCTGCACCGACAGCACCACGCCGCCATCGGTTTGGCGGGAAAAACGGATGTCGACAGTGCCGCCATCGGGCGTGTAGCGCACCGCATTGCTCACCAGATTGGAAAAGGCGCTATGCAGCTCGCGCTGCGATCCCCAGAGATCGACCTGGGCTTCGTCCTCGACGGTAATGGTGTGGCGCTGCTGGCTCAGCGCCTGCGCTTCGCGTCCGAGCGTGGCCAGCAGCGGAGCCATCGGCACGCTTTCGTCGGCAAGCGCTTCCTGCGCTTCGAGTCGCGACAGGGTCAGCAGGTCTTCGACCAGTTGCGTCATCCGCTGAGATTGGCGGCGCATCTCATGCACGATCGGCGTCCATTCCGAATCGTCCGTTGGCTCGAGCATGTCCAGGTAGCCATGCACCACGGTCAGAGGCGTGCGCAGTTCGTGTGAAACGTTGGCGACAAAATCGCGACGCATCTGCTCCAGTCGCATCAGCTTGCTGACGTCGCGCGCGACCAGCAGCCACAGCTCGTCGGAGTAGGGAATCAGGCGCAGGTGCAGGCGGGTGTCGGGGTCGACCGGGGAGGGCACGTCCGTCAGCGGTTCGGCATTGCGCCCGGAGGTGAGCCAGTGCGCGACCGGCAACGGCTGCAGGCGCTCGCCCAGGGCGGCATCGACGTCGCGCGGATAGCGCAGCCCGAGCAGGCGCGTGGCTGCATCGTTGAACCAGAGGATGCGCTGGCTGTTGCGGTCCAGCACGACAACGGCATCGGGCAGCGCCGCCGCGGCGGCCCGGTATGCACGCAGCATGTCGAGCAGGCGTCGTCGCTGCGCGCGTGCATCGCTTTGGCTGCGATGCAGCAGGACTTCGATTCCGGCCCAGATGCCGCGGCCCTGAGGGGCATCGGCGTGCCGGCGCGCACGCAGGATCAGCCACAGCAAGCGCAGGTTCCACTGCTGCCATGCGACTGCCGCCAGCGCGGCCAGCGCAAGCATCTGCCACGGACGTCCGATCGCCAGCCCGGCCAGACCCGCGGTCACCAGTAGCGCTGCCAGCAGGGCGAACGAGCGTAACCATGGATCGCGCGAGCGCGGAGGCATGGCGGCCGGCCTACACGGCTGCTGAGAAGCGATAGCCAGCGCCACGCACGGTCTGCACCATGTTGTCCAGGCTGGCCGGTTCCAGGGTCTTGCGCAGCCGGCGGATGTGCACGTCGACCGTGCGTTCCTCGACATAGACGCTTCCGCCCCAGACGTGGTCGAGGAGCTGCGAACGGCTGTAAACGCGTTCGGGGTGCGTCATGAAGAAATGCAGCAGGCGGTATTCGGTCGGGCCGATCGCCACGGGCGCGGCGTCGCCACCGACTTCGGCGAAGACGCGGTGTGCCGCGCCATCGATGCGCAACGCGCCGATCCGGACACTGCCGTGCTCGTCATCCTCGCGCGAGCGGCGCATGACGGCTCGAATCCGCGCCAGCAGCTCCCGTGCGGAAAATGGCTTGACCACGTAATCGTCGACGCCCGCTTCAAGACCGCCGACACGGTCGTTTTCCTCGCCGCGCGCGGTGAGCATGATGATCGGCACCTCGCGCGTCAGTGCGTCGCGACGCCAACGTCGCGCCAGTTCCAGCCCGCTGGTCCCCGGCAACATCCAGTCCAGCAGGATCAGGTCGGGAACGCGATCGGCGATGGACGCCTGGGCTTCGCGGGCGTCGCCGGCGTGTGCCGGCTCGTAATCGGCCTTGCGCAGGGCAAAGGCGACCATCTCGCGAATCGCGGGTTCATCGTCGACGATCAGGATGCGTTTCAGCATGGAGTGTCCTGCACGCAGCCACCGTCTCATCGCCAAGGGTCCGGGCGCAAGTAGAAGTCAGCGATGTGACTGGTGGATGACAGCCCGGAAAACGCCTTCCTTCAAGCGGATGGCGGCGGGATCGGGACAGGTGTGCATGAAGCCACCACCATTCCCCATACAGCCTCTCCTTGGAGGCAATGGACATTTGGCGGATCAAGCGGGAAAACTCAACGGCGCTCCAGGTCCTCGTCGTGCACGCCTTGCCGGCGCAGTTCCAGCACGGCCGGGGTAATGGCTGCAATGCGGGCGTCGATCCGCGAGCGCGCGTAGTAGTCGACGTCGCTGCGTCTCTTGAGTGTATTGAGCTGCACGAGCGCCTGCTCGGGCCGCCCGTTGAGATAGGCAGCTTCGGCATAGGCCTCCCCCGCACGCACGGGGTCGCCGGCGATTTCGCTGCTGCGGGCGAAGGTCTGCTGGAACACCGGATCCTCTGCCGCGCTGGCCAGCAACGGTCGCAACACGGTCTGCGCACGCTTGCCGGCTGTCGGCGTGTTGCGCTCGTCGAGCATCGCGGCGTAGGTCAGCGCGACGGCACGATTGCCCGGCATGCGCTGCAGCAGGGGTTCGAACCTGGCGTCAGCGGCCACGATCTTCCCGGAGCGCGCTTCCGACTGTCCCAGCGCCAGCGTGATCCAGACGTTGCCCGGATGCGCGTCCAGCAACGTTCCCAGGTCTGCTGCTGCAGCCGCGGCATGCCCATCGAGCAACCGCGCCACGGCAAGGCCGTAGCGTTGCGCATCGGTCAAGGCATGCGCGCGGCCCAGGCTTTCGTATTCGCGGACGGCGGCTTCGGGAGTCTGCGCGCTGAGCACCCGCAGGCGTTCGCGTGCCCACGCGAATTGCCCGCTGTCTCCCTGCACGAAGCTGTTGCCGATGAGCAGCGATGACGGCAACAGCGGGTTGGTCGCCTGGCCGGCCGGCACAAGGGGTTTGCCGGCTTTTTTTAGTTGCTCGGCGCGCTGTCGAGCTTCGCTGATACGTGTCGTGGTAACCGGATGGGTCTGGAGATAGTCCGGGACGCGTTCGCGCTCCCCGCCCTGGTTGGTACGGATCACGGCCTGCAGCTTCTCCATGAAGTCGGCCATGGCGGACGGGTCGTAGCCGCTGCGCGCCAGCGCGCGGATGCCGATGCGGTCGGCTTCGGATTCGTTGTCGCGGGTGTAGTTGATCTGGCGCTGGATCATCAGGCCCTGCGCCGAGGCCATCATGGCCGCCGCGCCGTTGTCGGCCGAAGTGCTGTGGGACGCCTGCGCCACGGCGATCGCGCCTAGCATCGCCAGCAGGATCGGGATGCTGTCGCGTTGCGCGCGCTCCACCCCGCGCAGCACGTGGGATTGCGTCACGTGGGCCATTTCGTGAGACAGGACCGCCGCCACCTCATCTTCCCGGTCGGCGGCCAGGATCAGTCCGGCATTGACCGCGACATAGCCGCCCAGGGTCGCGAAGGCATTGATCTGGCGGTCCTTGAGCAGGAACAGCGTGAATGGCTGCCCGGGCTTGTCGCTGGCCGCTCCCAGCCGATCACCCATCGCCTGCAGCCAGCCGCCCACCAGGGGGTCGTCGAGCGTGTAGCCGAAATTGCGCAGCTGACTCAGCGTCATCTGGCCGTATTCTTTCTGCTGCGCGGGGCCCAGCACTTCGCCGGCCGATGAGCCGATGTCGGGCAGGGAATGGTCCTGCGCCGCGCTGCCGCTGCTTCCCAACAACAGACCTGCGACGAGAACGCTCATTGCAGTGATGGGCAGCAGGTTACGCATGGCGTGCGGGCTCTTCACTTAAGCGGGACGGTTGCAGGATGAGGGGCAGGGCGACGATCGGTGTGAACTGGTGGTTAATCCGCGAGGATGGGAGGCCGGTCTGCCGGGGTGGAAAACCGTTGCCGGCAGCCGCATATTCGACCCCTTCCATCCCTTCGAGTTTCCGGAGTTCGATTTGAGCCAGTTCGCGACAGCACAAGCCCCGCGTCCCATCACCTTGTACACGTCCGCGCTGTGCGGCTACTGCTCGGCGGCGAAGAACTTCCTGCGCAGCAAGGGGCTGGAGTGGACTGAAGTGCGTATCGACCTGGATCCGGCCGAGCGCGAGCGCATGCTCGCCCGGGCGAGGCGAACCACGGTGCCGCAGATTTTCTTCGGCGATACCCATGTCGGCGG
>JAQGOI010000084.1 GCA_028293685.1 Lysobacteraceae bacterium
CGCTGGACTCGATCAACGTCACGCGAAGACCGGGAAGCACAAGCGCCAGTGGGATGCCGGGCAATCCCGCGCCGGTGCCCAGGTCGGCCAACGAGCCGACTTGCTGCACGAATGGATGCATGGCCAGCGAGTCGAGCAGGTGTTTGGTGATCATTTCCCCCGGATCGCGGATCGCGGTGAGGTTGTAGGTGCGATTCCAGCGCTCCAGCAACGCCAGGTAGTCGAGCAGGGGCGTGGCGAGGGCGGGATCGAGCGCGAGCGCAGCCAGGCCGGACTGGAGTTCGGTGCGCAGGTCGGTGGCAGGCGTGGTCATGCGCAAAGTATGCCCGCCGCTGTTCGTGCTCCTTTTCAGCGCACGCGGGAGGCCGGCAGCTTGTCTCTCCTTCTCCTTCAAGCGAGCACTGCAAACGCTCGTGGGTAGGCATTGGAGCGAGCGCCTCAACGTGGTTGCGGCCGCCACGCCAGCGCCGCCCGGTAGCCCGGATGCGGTTCGAACTCATGCAGCGACCAGTCCGCAGGCTCGCCCAGCGCCCGGTCGCAGGCGTATAGCCGCAGCGTGCCCGCGTCTTCGGCGAACACGAGCTTGTCCAGGCCGAAGGCGAGCCCGCGGCCGTGCGCCTTGAGTACGGCCTCCTTGACGCACCACAGGCGGATGAACGCAAGGGTGCGCAGGTCCGACGGCAACCCGGCTAGCCAGTCGACCTCGCTGGCGGCCAGGAAGCGCCTGGCCAGATCCAGCGCCCGAGGCCGTGGGCGGATACGTTCCAGATCGGCTCCGATCGCCAGGCCTTCGCCCAGGCCGATCAGCAAGCCGTCGCCGCTGTGGCTCCAGTTGACATCGAAGCCCGCCTGCGAGGCACTCAGCCGCGGACGACCGAGCACATCGCGCACCAGCGGCACGGCGTCGTCGGCGCAGTCCAGCTGCTCCCCCAGCCATTGGCGTACGACCGGCTCGGCGGGTGTGCCATGCGGGTGCGGACGCCAGACGTAACGCACGGTTTCCGGAAGCAACGGACTTGGCACGGTTGGGTTTGTCGACGGACAGGGAGGGCAGCGTAAAGTACCTGCCGGGGAGCGGCCGCGACCGCCAGGAATCGTTTCGAGTATGTCGGCAGTCATCCAGACCAGCCCCGAGTCCGCGGTATCGCCGCTGGCCGTCGGCAACCCGCAGCGCACCATCGTTTTCGACGGTACGCAGCCGGTGTCGCTGCGCCGGTTCCTGTCCCAGGTGCGCGCGCTGGCGGCGCTGCTGCCGGCCGGCACGCATGCGATCAACCTGTGCGAGGACCGCTATCGCTTCCTGCTGGCGTTCTGCGCCGTGGCCATCCGCGGACAGACGACACTGCTGCCGCCGTCGCGCGCCGCGGCGGTCATCCAGGACGAATTGCGCCGGCATGCCGACAGCTACTGCATCGGCGACGCCGGTGCGGACGAACTGCCCGCCCGGTATTGGGCGATGCCGCAGGCGCTGCCCGAGCGCGACGGTGACGAGCTGTCGATGCACGACGATGCCCTGGTGGCGATCGGCTTCACCTCCGGCAGCACCGGCCAGCCCACCTCCAATCCGAAGACGTGGCGCAGTTTTCGCGCAAGCACCGCGCAGAACCTGGAAGCGTTGCAGGACCTGTGGCCGGCAGGTTCGACGCCACATGTGATCGCCACCGTCCCGCCGCAACACATGTACGGCATGGAGTTGTCGGTGCTGTTGCCGTTGCTGGGCGGCGTCGCCGTCCACGCCGCGCGACCCTTCTTTCCCGAGGACATCGCACGGGCGTTGCGCAGCGTGCCCGAGCCGCGCCTGCTGGTCACCACGCCGGTGCATCTGCGCGCGCTGGTCGAGTCGTGCGTGGCGTTACCGGCACTGGCCGGCATCGTTTCCGCCACGGCTCCTCTCCCCGCCACCGTGGCCGCCGCGGCCGAAGCGCGCTTTGGCTGCGAGGTGCGCGAGTTGTTCGGGTCCACCGAAACCTGCGTGATCGCCCGCCGCCGCACCGCGCACGATACCGCCTGGACTCCGTTGCCCGGCGTGCAGCTGCAACCGCAGCCAGATGGCAGCCTCGTGCACGCGCGCCATCTGCCCGGGCCGGTGGCGCTGGCCGATCTGATCGAACTCACCGGCGATGGCCGATTCCACCTGTGCGGGCGGCAGGCCGAACTGCTCGAGATTGCCGGCAAGCGCGCCTCGCTGGGCGATCTGACCCGCCAGCTGCTGGCGGTACCCGGCGTGCGCGATGGCGTGGTGTTCCAGCTCGATGGCGACGATGCGCACGGTGTGCGCCGGATCGCGGCGCTCGCTGTGGCGCCTAGCCTGGAGGCATCGGCGATCCTGGCGGCCCTGCGCGCCGGCATCGACCCTGTCTTCCTGCCTCGCCGGCTCAAGCTGGTGTCGCAATTGCCGCGCAACGAAACCGGCAAGCTTCCGCGCACCGCCCTTCTGCGATTGCTGCAGGGCGACGTGCATTCATCAAGCTGATCGGCTAACAATCGACCCGCCGGAAGCCCTCCGCGCGACAGGTCATCGGGCTGCCTGCACTGACGACGTTGCCATCACGTCGGCCTATACAGACTGGCTTCGCCCCCGCAGGGGAGCTTGTCTGGAATTCCTCTACTAAAGGAGTGGTGCATGAACTTCATTATCTGGTTAATCGTGGGCGGTATTATCGGCTGGCTCGCCAGCATGATCATGAAGACCGACGCGCAGCAGGGCATCATTCTGAATGTCATCGTCGGCATCGTCGGCGCGTTCCTCGGCGGCTGGCTTGGCGGCATGCTCGGCATCGGCGGGGGCAATATCAACAGCGGCAACTTCAGCCTGCCAGGCCTGCTGGTCTCGCTGGTCGGGGCCGTCGTCCTGCTGGCGATCGTCAACCTGTTCCGACGCGGCCGCGTTCGCTAAGCGCCACGTCACGCGATCCCAAAGGCCCGGCCATTGCCGGGCCTTTGCTTTTTTGCACTCCGCCTGTCCAGGATGCTCGATTCCGCGAAGTCCGGGCGCAACGCTGGTCAATGCCATGGCTGCCACCGATACTGACGGCCGATGCGCAGCGGCTTGCGCGAACCAGCTTTGGGGAGTGTCGCGCCGACATGAGCACCAGCGGTCCATGAGCGTGCTGCGCTTCGACAATGTCAGCAAGCACTACCGCGGCGGACACGTTGCGCTGAGCGATGTCAGTTTCCAAGTGCAGCCGGGCGAGATGCTGTTCGTGACCGGGCATTCGGGCGCCGGCAAGAGCACGTTGCTCAAGCTGATCCACCTTGGCGAGCGCCCCAGCCGCGGCGCGGTGCTGTTCGGCGAACGCAATCTGCTGAAGGTGCGCGGCCGGCGCGTACCCATGCATCGGCGCGAAGTCGGTGTCGTCTTCCAGGACCATCGCCTGCTGACCGACCGCAGCGTTTTCGACAACGTCGCGTTGCCGCTGATCCTGCGTGGCATGCGCCGCGGCGACATCGGCAAGCGCGTGCGCAGCGTGCTCGACACGCTCGGACTGATCGCCCGCGAGCGCGCGTTGCCGACGCAGCTGTCGGCCGGCGAACAACAGCGCGTCGGTATCGCCCGCGCCCTGGTGGGCGAACCGCGGTTGCTGCTCGCCGACGAACCTACCGGCAACCTCGATCCTGCGTTGTCGGCCGAAATCATGACGCTGTTTGCGTCACTGCCCGAGCGCGGTACCAGCGTGCTGGTGGCCAGCCATGACCTGGGACTCGTGCGGCGGATGAAAAAACGCGTGCTGGTGCTGGACGAAGGACGCCTGGTCGACGACATCGCACCGGAGGACCTGGCCGATGCATGACACTGGTGCCGCCGATGCCGCCGTACGCCGGCTGCCGCCGCCACTGCGTCCGATGGGACGCGTGGGTACGTGGTTCGATCATCATCTCTACAGTTTCGTGGCGAGCCTTGGACGCGTCGCGCGCAGGCCGTGGTCGACCGCTCTGACGGTCGGGGTGATGGCCGTGGCTCTGGCCTTGCCACTGGGACTGTGGCTGGTGCTGGGCAACGTCACGCGTTTTGCCGGCGATGTGCAGCAGTCGCGCGAAATCTCGATTTTCCTCAAGCCTGCGGTGGATGTCGCGCGAGCAAGGGCACTGGCGCAGGCGCTGCGCGTGCGCGGCGATATCGGGCGGGTGCAGCTGCGCACACCCGAGCAGGGCCTGGCGGAGCTGCGCGCCAGCGGGCTGGGCGATGCCGTCGAAGCCGCCGGCATCAACCCGCTGCCCAGCGTGCTGATCGTGAGCCCGAAAGGCGACGAAACACTGCTGGTTTCTTCGCTGCAGCAGCTGCCCGATGCGGATCTCGTGCAACACGACGCGCTCTGGCGCAAGCGACTGGATGGCTGGTTGCGCTTCGGAACGCGCATTGCGCTGGTGCTCGGGGCGCTGCTTGGCTTGGGCGCACTGCTGGTGGTCGGCAATACGGTGCGGCTGGACATCCAGTCGCGACGCGAGGAGATCGCCGTGCTGCAGCATCTGGGTGCGACCGATGGCTTCGTCCGGCGCCCGTTCCTGTACCTGGGCGCGTGGTACGGTCTGGCCGCCGGCGCACTGGCGATCGGACTGCTGACCCTGGCGGCCCTGGCATTGCGCGAACCGCTGGCGGAACTGGCGGCCAGCTACGGCAGCCGGTTCCTGCTCACCGGTTTCGACCCGACGACCGCTGCCGGTGTCGTGCTCGGGGTCACCGCTTTGGGTTGGCTTGGCGCCGGCCTTGTCACCGGGCATTACCTGCGCCAGACCCGTCCCACGGATTCCTGATGGACGCCCACGATCTCCGCCATGTCGTCAGCGATGCCCCCCGGATCATGGTGGTGGATGGTTCGCGGCTGGTGCGCAAATTGATCGGCGACGTCCTGCGCCGCGAACTGCCGAACGTCGACGTCATCGCCTGCGGCGGCCTGGCCGACGCCGCGGTGGCGCTGGCCGCCGGACCCGTCGACCTGGTCACCACCTCCTTGTTGCTGCCCGATGGCGATGGCCTGGCATTGGCGCACACCGTCCGCGAGGCCGGCGGCCAGCGCTATGTGCCGGTGATCGTGGTGTCCGGCGACGTGCAGTCGCGGCTGGAAAGCCGCAGCCTCAGCGACGACGTCACCGATTACTTCGACAAGGGGCTAGGCCACAGCGCGCTGGCGGCGTTCATCCGCGGCTACGTCCAGCCCGAACCGGTGCCTGGCGCGCGGGTGTTGTTCGTGGAGGACAGCCGCGTGGTTGCCGCCGCCACCAAGCGCATGCTCGAGCGCCACGGCCTGGCCGTGCGTCATTTCACCGACGTCGAGGGTGCACTGGAACACCTGCACGAATCGCTCGGCAAAGACGACATCGGCGCCGACATCATCCTGACCGACGTCTATCTCAAGGGCGCGCTCAGTGGCCGTGAGCTGCTGTCGCAGGTGCGCGGTGCATTCGGTTACAGCAAACGCCGGCTGCCGGTGCTGGTGATGACCGGCGACGCCAACCGCGACAACCAGAGCAACCTGCTGCGCGAAGGTGCCAACGACCTGGTGCTCAAGCCGATCGAGGAACGCCTGCTGGTCACCAAGACGCTGTTCCAGCTGCGCATGGCGCGGCTGCCGGAGCAGCGCAACTTCCAGCAATGAGCACCGACGCCGGTGTCGACGCCGGCATCCGGATCGCGCCGTCATGGCGACCCAGGGTCGGCGACTACCTGTTGCGCCCGGACATGCAGCAGCTGTCGGCGTTCCTTCGCGAGCGCAAGCGCCTTGGCGCGCGCATCTATCCACCTGGCTCGCGCATCCTCGGGGCGCTGGATGCGACGCCGTTCGAGCAGGTCAAGGTCGTCGTCCTCGGTCAGGACCCCTACCACGGCGCCGGGCAGGCCCACGGGCTGGCGTTTTCGGTGCAGCCGGGCGTGCCGATCCCGCCATCGCTGCGCAACATCTTCAAGGAACTGCAGCGCGACGTCGGCATGGCGTATCCCGACCACGGCTGCCTGCTGCCGTGGGCGCAACAGGGCGTGCTGCTGCTCAACGCGGTGCTGACCGTGGAGGACGGCCGCGCCGGCGCCCATCAGGGCCGCGGCTGGGAGGGTTTCACCGATCACGTAGTCGACGTGCTCAACCGCGAGCGCGACGGCCTCGTATTCCTGCTGTGGGGCAGTTACGCGCAGGCCCGGGGCGGTCGCATCGATACCGCGCGCCATCAGGTACTCAAGGCCGCGCATCCCTCGCCGCTCTCCGCGCACCGGGGCTTTGCCGGCTGCGGGCACTTCTCGGCAACCAACGCCTGGCTGGCGGCACGCGGCGAGGCCCCGATCGACTGGTCGTTGCCCGCGGTTGACGCCTTGGCCGGACCCGATGATGCATCGGCTTCACGTCCCCGCCCCTAGCCTGCGTGCGCCGTCGTGGGCCAACGAAAGCGCCGCCAGTGTTCCATGAACGCAACGCTAGGGAACCATCCGGGGCGTTAGCAGTCCTACGAGGCCATTGCTAAAATCACTGCCATGACCGAACTCGCCCTCACGCTGGACCCGGCTTCCAACGCCCTGGTCGCCAACAACCTGCCGATCCCGATGCCCGGTGTCTCCGCGCTCGGTTCGCTGGAAGCCTACATCGGTGCCGTGCACCAGATCCCGGTGTTGCCGGTGGAGCAGGAGCAGGCGCTTGCGCGCCGCTTCCGCGACGACAACGACCTGGAGGCCGCGCGCGAACTGGTGCTCTCGCACCTGCGCTTCGTCGTGCACGTCGCCCGCGGCTACAACGGTTACGGCTTGCCGCTCGGCGACCTGATCCAGGAAGGCAACATCGGCCTGATGAAGGCGATCAAGCGCTTCGACCCGAACGTCGGCGTGCGCCTGGTGAGCTTCGCCGTGCACTGGATCCGTGCCGAAATGCATGAGTTCATCCTCAAGAACTGGCGCATCGTCAAGGTCGCCACGACCAAGGCACAGCGCAAGCTGTTCTTCAACCTGCGCAAGTCGAAGACGCGGCTGGGCTGGCTCAATGCCGCCGAAGTACGCGCGGTGGCCGCCGACCTCAATGTCTCCGAACGCGAAGTGGTCGAGATGGAGTCGCGCCTGTCCGGCCGCGACATCGGTTTCGACCTGAGCGCGGACGAGGACGACGACCGTGCACCGCCGGCACCGGCGACGTACCTGATGGCGCACGAGGAAGATCCGTCGCAGGCCTACGAGCGCGCCGACAGCGAGGACAACCAGCTGGAGTTGCTGCGCGAAGGCCTGCTGCAACTCGACGCGCGTTCGCGCGACATCATCAAGCGCCGCTGGCTGGACGCCGACAGCAAGGTCACGCTGCAGGAACTGGCTGACGAATACGGCGTCTCGGCCGAACGCATCCGCCAGGTCGAAGCGAACGCGCTGAAGAAGATGAAGGCGCTGTTCGCGGCGTAAGTGCAGCCGGCATCGCGAAACCAGAATGGCCCGGGAAACCGGGCCATTCTCATTTCCGGTCGTCCTTGGCGCCGCGTTCGATGCTGCTTGCCGGGTTGCGTCGCCAGCGCACGGGAGCGGTTACGTCAGTACAGATCCACCGGATCGACATCGAGCGACCACCGCACCCTGCGTGCTTCGGGCAGGGTGTACAACGCGGGCACCCAGCCCGACAACGCCGCGTGCAACGTGCGTCGATCACCAGCCGACAGCAGCAGTTGCGCGCGTTGCAGCCCGGCGCGGCGCGGCATCGGCGCCGGCAACGGGCCATGCACCTCGATGCCTGCGCTTTCGCCGAGCAGCGCCCGGGCGGCGTCCAGAAATGCGGTCGGCGCATCGGCGCGTCCCGCTTCGGCACGCATCAGCGCCATGTGGCTGAACGGCGGAAAGCCCGCGGCTTCGCGCTGCGCGAGCTCTGCCTCGGCAAACGCGTGGTAGCCGCCGGCGATGAGGGTGTGCAGCAGCGGATGCCCGGGATGATGCGTCTGCAGCAGCACCTCACCCGGGCGCGTTGCGCGGCCAGCGCGGCCGGCGACTTGGATCAGCAGCTGCGCCAGGCGTTCGCTGGCGCGGAAATCGGCGGAGAACAGCCCCTCGTCGATGCCGACCACGGCGACCAGCGTC
>JAQGOI010000104.1 GCA_028293685.1 Lysobacteraceae bacterium
AAATCGATGAGGACCCGAATCGTAGCCGGGTGGTTGAAGGATCCGGCGACCTGATTCATCGCCTGTTCGCGATCTGCGATGGTTATGGCGCCCTCAAACCGGATGACGATGATGCCCGGTAGCGACATTGCGTCCAGAGCGTATGGCATGGGCGTCCCCTCTTCCCCTGGTCCGAGTTTACGGGAAACGAGGCTGGCTAAGCTCGGAGTGCGGCCTGGCGAAATTCGTCACCAGGCAGCGATCTTTGCCAGCGAAGGTCGGGTCAGTCGATCTCAAACAATCGGTTGGGACACCAATAAAAAAAAGCCCCGCGAACCGGGGAGCGGCTGCGGGGCCAGGGAACGGGCCATTGGAGAGGGGTATCCGTTCCGGATCACTCTAGGGGAGAGAGAGATCTGCGACAGACCTTGCATCAGTCGCGGGCAATAGGACCAGCACCGCGCAACGAAGGTTCGCGCATCTTGATGTTAACGATGTGTTGCGTTCAGGGACGCCTTATCGGGTGCGGCGACGTGGGCGACGGCGACCGCGATCGCAGTACATGCCACTGACTGCATGTGAGTTCGTTCACGACTACGATCGCCGCGGGGCCGGCACGCCAACATGGTGCGGAGCAGCACGAATTGAGTTGGCCACTACCGTGCCGTCGATCGCCACGACGGCACGATAGAACTACTCCAGCGATGCAGGGTTTCCACTTCCCTCAGGCGGCGGCGCTGAGATGCTCGTAGAGAATGGTCGCGCCCACCAATACAAGGACGACGCCGCCGACCATTTCGGCCCGCCTGCCGATGAGAGCGCCAAGCGCCCGGCCGGTCATCACCCCGAGCGTCACCATGAGCAAGGTGCAGATGCCGATGACCCCGGCCACGATGAAAATATTCACCTGCACGAATGCCAGACCGACGCCGACGGCCAAGGCATCGATGCTTGTGGCAAGCCCGGTCAACGCGACCGCCCACAAGCCATCGTTCCGCGCAGGCGCTTCGTCATGGGCTGGTGGGGCGGCGGTCGCCTTGTAGATCATGTGCAGTCCCAGCAGGCTGAGCAAGCCAAAGGCAACCCAGTGATCCCAGGCCTTGATGTAGGAAGAGGCGGCCGATCCAAGGAGCCAGCCAATGACGGGCGTCAGCGCTTCCACCGCGCCGAAGATCAAGCCAATGCGCAATGCTTGAGGCCACCGGGGCCGCAGCATGCCTGCACCCCGCCCCAGGGCGGCCGCGAATGCATCGGTGGACATGGCCAGGCCGAGCAGGACTATCGAGATGGGATGCATGTCATCGGAACCGGTCAGGACTGGGCGGACAAACGAACAACGAACGCGCCCGACCGGAGCTACGCCCATCGCTCGTTGGTCTCGCCTACCGTGAGGTTGCGCCCGCCACGGCCGACTCAGGCCGAGTATGTTGACGGTCGCGCTTCCAGGAGATGGAAGCTGGCTACTCCCCAATGAGATGCCGAAAGTGCTGACTGCAGACCCTTCGGCGGCGCAAGTATATATCGATCGCAGCGTTGGCCGGGACCTTGACGGCTCCGCAGTGTGTGCAGCACGCATCGCGCTGGCGAAAGTCGAACCACTGCGCTCACGTTTGGCGAACGCACCGTACGCACTAATTCGGTGTTCTGAGATGCAAACGCCATGCCAGTTGCTGAATCACCCGATGCGGCCAATAACGACTGAGAGGATTCCATGACGACCATCGTTGGGTTTTCGGGCAGCTTGCGGCAAGGCTCCTACAACACTGCTCTTCTTCGGGCCGCTTTGGCAGCGATGCCACCGGGCAGCCGGCTGGACGTCAGTTCGATTGCGCCCTTTCCCCTTTACAACGGCGACGACGAGGCCACGCATGGCGTGCCTGCCGCCGTCGCAGCGCTGAAGGATGCGATTGCAGCGGCAGACGGCCTGCTCATCGTCACTCCGGAATACAACAACAGCATTCCAGGCGTCGCAAAAAATGCCATCGACTGGCTGAGCAGGCCAGTCGCCGATATTCCGCGCGTCTTCGCAGGAAAACGCGTCGCGCTCATCGGCGCATCGCCCGGCGGATTTGGAACGATCCTTTCGCAGAATGCATGGCTACCCGTCCTGCGCACGCTCGGCGCCGAACTTTGGACCGGTGGGCGGTTGATGGTGTCGCGCGCGGGCAAGGTCTTCGATGCGCAGGGTGCCATCGTGGACCAGACCGTCAGTGACTCCCTGCGGGTTTTCATACAGGGCTTTGTTGCCTACGCGGGGCGAACGCAAGGCCAAGCTGGCGACGAGCAGAAGTGATTCATCGCTTCATCCGCATAGAGCGATTGACAATCCCTGGATTACTGGTAATTTGGCCCGGTACACCCATCCAGACCGGTCGAGGGACTCAAGCCCGATGACGCCGGGGCAACCCATGTCCACGCGAGTGGACAGAAGGTGCCAACTCTTGCGGGGACTTCGGTCCACGACAGATGGGGTCGCTGCTCTCGGCTGACCCGAGGCGCCGATCGCAGCTCTCGATCACTGCAGCAGTTCGATGGGTTTTTGAAATCGAACTGAAGGAATGATCGATGATGAGCCTCGCCACGTTTCAGGTTAGCCGGCCCGCCAACGCGGCATTGCTGTTAGCGGATACGCCTGCTGCTTCCGACGGCGTCGGGATGGGCGAAGTCGCGTGCAGCTTGCTGCTGCGTCACTCCGGGCAACGCGATGTACGCATTGCCTATGAGTGGCAGGGTCCGATCGACGCGCCCGTCGTCGTTGTCGCCGGAGGCATCTCCGCGCACCGCCACGCGCGTGCGAATCCGAAAGACGAGTCGACTGGCTGGTGGGAAGCGCAGGTTGGTCCGCAACGAGCGATCGATACGTCGCGCGTGCGGGCATTGGCCATCGACTGGATCGGCGCGGATGGCACGCTCGATGTCCCCATCGACAGCGCGGATCAGGCCGACGGGCTGGCGGCGGTGCTGGATGCGCTGGGGATCGATCGCATCGCCGCATTCGTCGGGGCGTCCTATGGTGCGATGGTCGGGCTGCAATTTGCCGTGCGCCATCCGCACCGGCTCACGCAACTCGTTGCGATCAGCGGCGCGCATCGGCCCGATCCGTTCGCCACGGCATGCCGATCGTTGCAACGCAATATCGTGCGCAGCGGCGTTGCCGATCCCCGGCAGGCGTTGTCGTTGGCGCGCCAGCTCGCGATGCTCAGCTATCGCACGCCGGAGGAGTTTTCAACGCGTTTCTCGAATCCGCCGCGGGTTGAATTCAACCAGGTGCAATGTGCGGCTGACGACTACCTGTCCGGTTGCGGCGAGCGCTATGCGCAACGCTGGTCCTGCGTTGCATTCCTGCGGTTGTCGGAATCGGTTGACCTGCATTCCGTTGAGCCCGCCAGCGTGCGTGTACCGACCACGCTGGTCGCCGTGTCCGAAGATCGCCTGGTGCCGTCAGCCGATATGTTTGCACTGCGCGAGAACCTCGGCGGCCGACGCGTCATCCACCACCTGCGCTCCCATTACGGTCACGACGCCTTCCTGAAAGAGCACAAGGCCATCGGCGAGATCCTGCGCGAAGCGCTGTCCGACAGCACAGGAGCGGCGGCATGAGTGCCGACTGTCGCCCGGCCACGCGTGCGGTCCGCGCCGGGATCGACTGCGACACGGCGTTCGGCGCGGTCACGCCGCCACTGGTGCTGTCGAGCAATTTCAGTTTCGCCGGTTTCGACCAGAAACGAACCTACGACTACACGCGCAGCGGCAATCCGACGCGCGACCTGCTGGGAGAGGCGCTGGCGGAGTTGGAGGGCGGAGCAGGCGGCGTCGTGACAGCGACCGGCATGGCGACCATCACGCTGGTGCTTAATGCCTTGCTGGAGCCGGGCGATCGACTGGTGGTGCCGCACGATTGCTACGGCGGCAGCTGGCGGCTGTTCAATGCGCTGGCCGGGAAAGGCGCGTTCGAACTGATCACCGCCGACCTTACCGACCCTGGCACGCTGGCTGCCGCACTGCTGGAACGGCCCAAGCTCGTCTGGATCGAGACACCCTCCAACCCCTTGTTGCGCATCACCGACCTGCGCATGGTCATCGGCGCCACGCACGACGTCGGCGCGCTGGCTGTGGTCGACAACACTTTCCTGTCGCCGGCGTTGCAACGTCCGATCGAGTTTGGCGCTGACGTCGTCGTGCACTCGACGACCAAATACATCAATGGTCATAGCGATGTGGTCGGCGGGGCAGTCATTGCAAACGATCTCGCGCTCCACGAGCAACTGAAGTGGTGGGCCAACGCGCTGGGCATCACCGGCTCGCCGTTCGACAGCTTTCTGACGCTGAGGGGGTTGCGCACGCTCGATGCGCGTTTGCGGGTTCACCAGGAGAACGCCGATGCGCTGGCGAAGTGGCTCGAACAGCACCCATGCGTAGCGAAGGTGCATTACCCCGGCTTGCATTCGCATCCGGGCCGCGCCGTCGCCGCAAGCCAGCAGTACGGCCATGGCGCGATGCTGAGCATCGAATTGACCGGCCGATCCGATGTCGAGCTGTCGACGGCCGTCCGCGCTTTCGTCGAGGGCCTGCAGTTCTTTACGCTCGCCGAGTCGCTCGGCGGAGTGGAGAGCCTGATCGCCCATCCGGCAACCATGACGCATGCCGCGATGACGCCCCAGGCGCGCGCTGCCGCGGGTATCAGCGATGGTCTGCTGCGCCTGTCCGTCGGGATCGAAGCACTGGAGGATCTGCAAGCCGATCTGGCGGCCGGATTGGCGCGGGTCGAGGTCGCCACGCGACATTTCAATTCCGTACCTTGTTACGCGTGAACAGCGTTCCGCTCGTGGCCGGACACCGGCCTGCGTCGGCACCGCGCCCGCTTCCGGTTCATCTGGGGCTGCTCGGCACGGGCACGGTTGGCGCGGCCGTTCTCAAGCGACTGGCAAGCTGGGATGGGACTTCGCTTGGCAAGCGGTTGCGACTGCTGCACGTTGCCAATTCCCGATTTGCTTTCAAGCCCTTCGGGTCTGAGCTGGGTCCGGCGCTCGTGCGGTTCGACATCGAAGAAGGGTTGCGGACGTTGCCTGCGCTGCTGGGCCGCGCTGCGGTTCGAATCATCATCGACGCCACTGCCAGCGATGCCGTCGCCGGACAGCATGCGCAATGGCTTGCTCAAGGCGTTCATGTGGTCACGGCGTGCAAACTTGGGCAGGGCACATCGCTGGCACGATGGCAGGCCATACGCGCCGGCTGCGCCCATGGCGACACCCGGTACGGAGACTCAGCGACGGTTGGAGCCGGCCTGCCGATGTTGCGCTCCATCCGTGAGCTGCAGGCCGGAGGCGATTGCATCCATGCCGTCGCGGGCGTGTTGTCCGGATCCATGGCGTGGTTGTGCAACCACTACGATGGACTGCGCCCGTTTTCAAACTTCGTGCGCTCAGCGCGAGACGCTGGTTACACCGAACCTGATCCACGCGACGATCTCTCCGGGGAGGACGTGCGGAGAAAGCTGCTGATTCTGGCGCGCGCTTCCGGCGTCGCCCTGGATGCGCACGACATCGAGATTGGATCGCTGGTCCCTGAGGAGTTGCGAACGTTGTCGATGCAGGCGGCCGACGAAGCGTTGTCATTGCTCGACGAGCCGTTGCGCGAGCGTTATGCGAATGCCTACAGGAGCGGCGAAAAACTGCGCTTCATCGCGCGGCTGCAGCGCGACAGTCATGCCGGGACAACGTCGGCCAAAGTCGGCCTCGAATCGCTGCCGGACACCGATTCGCTGTCCGGCGGAGCAGGAACGGACAATCGCCTGGCGATCTGGTCTGACCGCTACCCCACCCAGCCTCTTTTGATCCAGGGGCCTGGCGCTGGCGCGGGCGTGACGGCTGCTGCGCTGCTCGACGACGTGCTGAGAATTGCAAGCAGCGTTACAGACCAGGGATGACGACACGCGTCGAGTACCGAAGAGGACGATTGCTCGCCAGCTTCGTGGGGTTTGCAGATCGCGCGTGCTACTGCCGGATGTGCGTGCGTCATGTACACAATCGACTGTTGGGATCCGGCCGATCGCTGGGGGATCCCGATCCGAACAAGCCGCATTCGGACTTGAGTACGTGCCTTGCTCTAAGCGCATGCGGCACGTAGAGCCAGGCTGAACAACGGCCACTCTTCCGAAACGCGTGATCTTCGCTTGACGCGGATAGTTGTGCGACCCGTCCCATTCGCACATCACTGCGTGAATTTTTCACGCACGGTTCAGATCAAAAACAGCTTCATGGTCCCCGTAAAAGGGGATTCTTGATATAACCAGCGCGCTTGAGCCTTTTGGTCTTTCTGAAGGCTGCGTTTTTCTGATCCAGATTTGCAACCCTGCGGGGAGCAGGGAAATCCTGGGTTTTCGCACCTGATCCGCCTTCGTCACCTCAACGGCTTGCCGAGCGTATGGGGCGGAGCTCGCTAGCGGAACCACCTCAACCGACATCACCCAGCGAGCTGCTCAAGTTCGCTCGGAATGTTCGTGCGTGGCCGCGCTCACCTAGGACCTTATCGTGAAAACAAAATTACTACCGTTGGTATTGTTGACCCTCAGCCAAGGCGTGCTGGCTCAGCAGTTACCCGGTGCAGGCACTCAGCTCCAGCAACTGCCGCCGCCGCCAACGCCGCAACCTGCCGTTCCCCAGATCAAGATCGAGGAGACGACGGCGCCACTGGCGCCAGGTTCGGATTCGGTGAGGATCCTGGTCAACGAACTGCGGGTGACGGGAGCTAGTGTCTATACCCCAGCCCAGTTGATCGCGGTCGCGCAGTTCAAGACTGGCTCGCAGCTGACGCTGTCGGACCTGCAGGCAATGGCCGCGCGCATCACCGACTTCTATCACCGCCACGGCTACTTCGTGGCGCGCGCTTATGTGCCCGCGCAGGATGTCACCACGCATGTCGTCACCATTGATGTCAGCGAAGGCAAGTACGGCAAGGTCATCCTCCGCAACCAGAGCCGCTTGTCCGATCAGGTGGCACTGGGTCGCCTCAATGGACTGAACAGTGGCGAAGCCATCACCATCGCTCCGCTGGAAAGCCGCCTTCTGCTGCTCTCCGCTGTTCCCGGTGTAAAGGTCAAATCGACGCTGGTTCCAGGCGCCGAGCCCGGCAGTTCGGATCTGGTTGTCGATGTCGCGCCCGGGCGCCTGATCACCGGCAGTATCGACGCGGACAATGCGGGCAACCCCTATACCGGCGAAAACCGGATAGGCGCGACCATCAACCTCAACGATCCGTTGGGCCGGGGCGATCAGGCGAGCCTTCGCCTGCTGACCTCCGGCCGCGGCCTGAAGTACGGTCGTCTCTCCTACCAGATGCCGTTCGGACCGCGCTTCACCGCAGGCGCTGCCTACAGCAAGCTCGACTATCGGCTCGGCAAGACGGGGGATTGCCCGGGGGCAGCGCCGCGCTGTGTCGATTTCACACCCCTGGACGCCAATGGCTCGGCGGAAGTCGCAAGCGTATTCGGCACGCTGAATCTGGTGCGTTCGCGTCGGAGCAATCTTTACGCCGGGCTTGCCTATGAGGATCGGACGTTCCAGGACCGGATCGACCGGTTCGGATTGGTGACCGACAAAAAGGCCCACGTCGCAATCGCCAGCCTCTACGGCAACCACCAGGACGACATTGGCGGCGGTGGGATGAATTCATTTTTTCTGAGCCTGTCCGCCGGCACGCTCGACATCCAGACGCCGTTGCAGCGGGCCGCCGATGCACAAAGCGCCCGTACGAATGGGTCGTACAGCAAGCTCTGGCTGAACGCCGCGCGGGTGCAGCACGTCACCGACATCTTCTCGCTGCGAGCGTCGGTTACCGGACAGCTGGCATCGAAGAACCTTGATCCGTCGGAAAAGATGGTGCTCGGCGGAATGGACGGCGTTCGTGCCTACCCGCAGGGCGAAGCGTTCGGCGACCAGGGGTATATAGCCGACCTGGAGGCCAGCTTGCTGCTCGCCGGGCTCTCGGCACATGTCCCCGGACAGGTGCACCTGCTCGCGTTCGTGGACGCCGGCCATATCACCGTCAACAAGAACCCCTGGTATCCCGACAACCCGAACTTGAGCAGCGACAACAACACCCGCGACCTGAGCAGCGCAGGAGTCGGCTTGACCTGGGACGACCCAGGCAACTTTGCAGTGAGGATGTACTACGCACGAAAGCTTGGAAGCGAAGACGCGACTTCGGCGCCGGATAAATCCGGTCGTTTCTGGATTCAGGCGGTTAAGTTTTTCTGATCTGCCCGGCCCACGCGGGCCCGATAACGCATCGAGGATCCACCATGAGCAGCATGCACCGATCCACCCGTGTCCCAGGCAGCAATTACGTTGCCGCGCGCATGAACACCACGCGAGCCGGCGGCCGTCCCGCGCGCTTTGCCATCACCGCGCTGTCGGGCTCGATGATGCTGGCCTTCGCGACGGCAGGCCATGCCGGTGGACCCGTTGGTGGCGTCGTGACAACCGGCGGCGGCACGATCTCGAGCACCGGGACCTACACCACGATCACGCAGACCACCGCGGACCTGGCGATCAACTGGGACAGCTTCAGCATTGGCGTGGGTGATACCGTCCAGTTCGTGCAGCCGGACATCAGTTCGGTGGCGTTGAACCGCGTCATTGGTTCGGATCCGTCGGTCATCCTCGGCAACCTCAACGCAAACGGCAACGTTTTCCTGCTCAACCCGAACGGCATCCTGTTCGGCAACGGCGCATCGGTGAACGTTGGGGGGCTGGTGGCCAGCACCATGCACCTGTCGGATGTCGATTTCCTGGCCGGCCATTACGCCTTGACCGGCGCAGGAACCGGGTCGATCGTCAACAAGGGAACGATCAACGCCCGTGACGGTGGCTACGTCGCACTCATGGGCAGGAACGTCAGCAACCAGGGTGTCATTTCCGCTCGACTCGGCAGCATCGCGCTGGTCGGCGGCGAGGACGTCACGCTGGATGTAGCGGGCGACGGGCTGTTGAATGTTTCGGTGTCGCGCGGCGCGGTGAATGCACTGGTCAGCAATGGCGGCATGATCCAGGCCGACGGTGGGCATGTGCTGCTCACCGCACAGTCCGCCGGTGATCTTCTCAATACCGTCGTCAACAACACCGGCGTGATCCAGGCGCAGACGCTGCAGAACCACAACGGCACGATCCTGCTGCTGGCTGACAAACAGACCGGCACCGTCAACGCCGGCGGCACGCTGGACGCAAGCGCCCCCGGCGGAGGCAACGGCGGGTTTGTCGAAACGTCCGCGGCACACGTCAACATCGCCAACGATATCCATGTCAGCACGGCTGCCGCGCATGGAACGACCGGGCAATGGTTGATCGACCCGCAGGATTTCACCATCGGCAGTGCGCCTGGCGACAACATCGCCGGCTCGACGCTGTCCGGCCAGCTGGTCACCAACAACATCACGATCACCACGACCGGCGCTGGTACTGACTACGGTGATATCAACGTCAACGACGCCGTGAGCTGGTCGGCAAGTGGCGGTCCAACCACGTTGACATTGAATGCCGATCGCGACGTCAACATCAACGCCGCCATTACTGCCACCAACGGAAACCTGGCGGTGTGCTGCAGCCGCGATGTGAACGTCAATGCCGCGATCACCACGACCAACGGCAGTGTGCTGCTCAGTGCAGGACATGACGTCAACGATCGCGGTGCGATTACGGTGACCGACGGCAACCTGCTCATCTGTGCGGCCAACAACATCAACATCTTCAGCGCCATCACGCTGACCCGGGGCACGGCTGATCCAACGCGCAGCCTGGGGCTTCCGCTGGGCCTGACCCTGAGCGCCGACACGGACGGCACTGGCCCCGGCATTGCCGGCGGCACCGTGATCTTCGACTCATTGGCGCCGCCCACCACGGTCACCGCTGCTCCCGTCAACATCTACTACAACCCGGTGTCGTACACGACGCCGACCGATTACCGCACCAGGTTCACCCTCACTGAAGGCGCTGCCTTGCGGCAATACATGCTGGTGTTCGCGGCCGGTGGCGACAAGACCTTCGACGGCACGACGACTGCAACCCTGACCGGGTTGAAGGGTAATCCGGCGGGCGTGACGCTGGTCGCGGGCCCGGGCGCCAGTGCCAACTTCGATTCTCCCGACCTGGGCGCGAACAAGCGGATCACCTTCACCGGCTACACGCTGGCGGGCAACAATGCCGGCGCTTACGCGCTGCCGTTCAACTGCTGCGGACCAGTGGTCGCGCACACGACGGGCGGCATCTTCGCTGGACCACCGCCACCGCCACCACCGCCGCCACCGCCGCCGCCGCCACCACCCCCGGTCGTCACGCCACCACCGCCGGGCACGCCGATCATCGGGATTCCACCTCCCGGTGTCGTGCTACCACCACCGCCCGGTACCGTGATCACGGTGACGCCGGTGCCTCCGCCGCCAGTGACACTGACGGTGGTCACTCCACCCAAGAAAGTGCCGCCGCCGTATGTCGCGCCGGTGCGCGTGCCCAAGCCCTACCGTAACTAGAACCATGCAGAACAACCTCCTTCGTCCAGCGATGCGCCAGTCCGTTGCACGCAAGTGCCGGGCCGGAGCGTCCGTCGCCGGAGGGCTGGCCCTGGCCATCGTGTGTGCCTTCCACCCGGGCACCGCAATTGCAGGAGTGCAGGCGGCGTCCGCTGGCTCGCGGGCGATCGGGCAGCCGATCCCCGCGTCGCCCGATGGTCTGGCCGTTGCACCACGTCCCGGCATGGTGGATTCCGCGCGACCATCCGTGTCATCGGAGGTCGCCTACGTCGCGGGCTGGATCGGCGATACCGGCGACAACAGCGGGATGCCGTACATCATCATCGACAAGGTCAATGCCACGGTTTACGTGTTCGATCCGCAAGGTCGATTCCAGGGCGCGGCACCTGCGTTGCTCGGCATGGAGCACGGTGACGGTTCAGCGAAGGGCCTCGGAAACCGGAAAATGTCCGCGATCCAACCAACGCAGCGGACGACGCCGGCGGGTCGCTACGTGGCATCGCTCGGGCGGGACGTGCACGGCGGCGACATCCTCTGGATCGACTATGCCAATGCGATTGCGTTGCATCGCGTGGTCAAGGGCACGCCCGTCGAACATCGCGCGCAACGCCTTGAGAGCGAAACCTCGCAGGACAACCGCATTTCCTACGGCTGCATCAATGTCCCGGTGAAGTTCTACGAGAGCGTCGTCAGCAATGCGTTCGCAAACACAAGCGGCGTGGTCTATATCCTTCCGGAAATGAGCAGCGCGCGGGACATGTTCAAGTCACCCGGCGAGGCAGCCGCACCAGCGCAATCGCCTGCACAGCCTGCCAATCACGCGAAAGGAAACCTGTAGTTCAAGGAGATTCGCGAACCGCACGATTGGCCCGCATTTCGACTCCCGCACCTGGTGGGCTGGCTGCCGTCGGTCCTGGAGCAATCGCCGATCGATGGGCGAGCGCTCGTTCTGCGAGAATCCAGACCAACATCGCCGAGCCCGACTCATGCCCCATTGGCTGATTCTCCTGCTGCTCATCGCCTGGCCGGTGTACATGGTCGTGCTGAGCGTATGGATCGTGATGCAGCGCAGCGAGCCGGTGGCGACGCTGGGCTGGCTGATGGCGCTGGCGTTCCTGCCGTACATCGGCTTCCTGATCTATTACGTCCTCGGCCCGCAGAGAATCAATCGCGCGGGGCGTCGGCGCGAAGCGTCGCATGCGGCCGTCGGTGCCCGCGGCAAGAGCAACGTCAGCGGCGACATGCATGCACTGGACCGCATGGCGCAACAGATGACCGGGTATCCGCCCACCACGGCCAGTCGCGTCGATCTGTTGATCGATGGCGGCGCAACCTACGACGCACTGGTGACGGCAATCCAGTCCGCGCAGCACCATGTCCATGTCGAGTACTACATCTACGCAGGCGATCGTACGGGCACCCGCATGCGCGACGCGCTGGTCGAGCGCGCCAAGGCCGGCGTCAAGGTGCGCGTACTGCTGGACGGAGTCGGTTCGACGCTCAAGCGTGAGTTTGTCGCGCCACTGCACGACGCCGGAGTCGAACTCGCGTTTTTCCATCCGGTGCGCTGGTGGGCGATGCCCTTCAGCCGCCCCAAGCTCAACATGCGCACCCATCGCAAGATCGTCGTGTGCGACGGCACGATCGGCTTCACCGGTGGCATCAACGTCACCGACGATGAAAACGAGTCGCTCAATCCCAACGCCTTCCATGACCTGCACCTGCGCGTCGAAGGCGACGCGGTGCGCTGGCTGCAGACGGCGTGGCTGGAGGATTGGCACTATGCAACGCAGAAGACGGTAACCGATGCCGCGATCTTCGCCGATCCGGTGCCGGGGTCCATCCGCGCGCAGGTGATTCCGGCCGGTCCGGACAACGAATGGGAGCCGGTGCATCGCATGCAGGTCGAAGCCATCCACCGCGCAGAGCGACGCGTCTGGCTGGCCACGCCCTATTTCGTACCCAGCCGCGCGGCGCTGTTTTCGCTGGAAGGCGCGGCGATGCGCGGGCTGGACGTGCGATTGCTGATCCCAAAGCGCAGTGACTCCCGCCTCGTCACGGCAGCGGCGCGTTCTTATTTCGACAAGATGCTCAAGGCCGGCGTGCGGGTGTATGAGTACGGGCCGCGGATGCTGCACAGCAAGGTCCTGCTGATCGATGACGAACTGGCAATGATCGGAACGTCCAACTTCGACACCCGCAGCTTCTCGCTCAATTTCGAAATCGTGATGCTGTTCTGCGACAAGGCCGTCGCCGGCAAGCTCGAGGCCAGCCTGGTCACGGACATGGCTGCAGCGGGCGAGGTCACTGCCGGATCGCGCAAGCCGGCGTTTTCAGCCCGCCTGGGCGAATCGGTTGCAAGGCTGTTCTCGCCGATGCTGTGACGCAGTCGAACTTCCTTCGCAATGCGAATCGCGCAGGGCGTCGCATCATTAAGGAAATGTAACGTCTGGTGATCCTATTTGAATTAGGCTGGCGCGCGCCGGTCCGAAGGCCGAACCCAACTGACAGCAGGTGAGCATTCTTGCCTTGCTATGCACAAACGCTCAATCAAGGAACATCAATGCGCAAACTCCATGTGTCCTACGCTGCCCTGCTTGTATCGGGGCTGCTTTTCGCCTCCGGCGCACAGGCGTCGACCCACTGCCACAATCGCGTGGTTTACCGCTACCACACGGTCAAGGATCCACATCGCGTCGCAGGTACCGCCATCGGTGCCCTGGCCGGCGGATTGCTTGGACACCAGATCGGCGGCGGCACCGGCAAGGATCTTGCGACCGTGGGCGGTGCAGTGGCTGGCGGCGTCGTGGGTCACAAGATCCAGCGGCATCATCAGCAGCGTCGCTATCGGACAGTCGAGCGGGTCTGCAACTAAAGCTGCAGGAGTTGCGCGAACGGCTATCGGACCTGCGGTTCGCGAACGACTGAAGGAGTTGTCGCTGCCACACAACGGCAACTCCTTCATTTCATCGTAAGGCTCATCACCAGGAAGGCCGCGTCGTGATGGAACGTTCTTTCCGCCAGCAGCTATGGAGTGTGTTGGCGCTCGCCTTTGTTTCGCGCCTGCTGACCCTCGGGGCTTATCCGCTCACCGACAATACAGAAGCGCGCTACGCGGAAATCGCCCGCAAGATGCTTGAGACGGGGCATTGGATCGTGCCGCAGATCGACTATGGCGTGCCTTTCTGGGGCAAACCGCCACTGTCGTTCTGGCTGACCGCGCTCTCCTTCAAGGCGTTCGGCACCAGCGAATTCGCGGCGCGTCTTCCATCGTTTCTTGTGGGCGTGGCTACCTGTGTCCTGGTCTACCTCCTCGCTTCACGCCGACGTGATTCAAACCACGGGCTGCTGGCCAGTGGCGTCGTGGCGACGACGCTGTTGATGATGGTGAGCACGGGCGGCGTCATGACCGACCCCGCCATGATGCTTGGAACGACGTTGTCGATGGTCGCGTTCTGGCTTGCATTGACGACGCGCTCGCGGTCGTGGGGTTATCTGTTTTTCATTGGTCTGGCGATCGGCCTGCTGTCCAAGGGCCCTGTCGCCACCGTACTTACGTTCGGGCCGATCGGGGTGTGGGTGATTCTGACGGGCCGCTTCCGCGATGCATGGGAAAGCCTTCCATGGGTTGCCGGCGCGTTGCTGACGGCTGTGCTCACCGTCCCCTGGTATTGGGCGGCGGAGGTCCAGAGCC
Source organism: Lysobacteraceae bacterium (assembly GCA_028293685.1). GTDB lineage: Bacteria > Pseudomonadota > Gammaproteobacteria > Xanthomonadales > Xanthomonadaceae > Cognatiluteimonas. Next base: position 14,196 of record JAQGOI010000104.1, read on the forward strand.
CGGGGTTCCTGCACTACTTCATCATCGGTGAGCATTGGCAGCGCTACACCGTCAGTGGATGGAAAGGAGATCTCTACGGATCGGGACACGCCTACCCGATCGGGATGATCTGGTTGTACGCATTCCTGGGGACGTTGCCGTGGTCGCCGTGGCTGGTGTGGCAACTCGCCCGACGCAAGTCGACCATCGCCATCACGCCCCTCAGGTCAGGCGACGGTTGGCCGTTGTACCTGCTGTGCTGGATGCTTGCGCCAGTCGTTTTCTTCACCCTGTCGCGCAATATCCTGCCGACGTATGTCATGCCTGGCCTGGTTGGTTTTGGATTGCTGGTCGCGGAGGCCTGGCCGCCAACTGAGCCGCAGGGTCGTCCCGGGCGGATGCTCTGGTTGGGCGCGGTGATTCCCGTGCTGGCGATCCTGCTGGTTTTCGCGGTGTGGCCGCGCCTGGGGTTCCAGTCGCAGAAGGAAATCATTGCTGCCTATGTGCAATCGCCGCAGAAGGGTGCGCCTCTGGTCTATTTTGACCAGCGCCCCTATTCGGCGCAGTTCTATTCCGGAGGCCGGGCTGGCGTGATAGCCGACGCAGAGCACCTTCGTCGATACCTGAGCCAGCCGAAGGCGACGTTTGTTGCCGCGGGGCCCGGCAGCTATGCGCGCATACCCGCTGACATCAAGGCAACGCTGACACGCGTGGCGATGTCGCGCACTGGCAAATACGGCTTGTATCTTCACCGATAGGCCGGCCCGCAAACGGCGCGCCTCCATGACACAACGATGGGCCGCGCTCTAGCAGCCCATCGCCTTTACAGCCGCCGATCCTTCGCGCCTATCGCGGTGGCTTCTGCTGCTCGACCTGCTCGGCAGCATTTTCCTTTGCCTGCGCCTTGGGATTCTCGATTTCGGTGTGGACGATTTTTCCGGTCACGGCGTTGACGAGAACCTCATGGATGTTTTTAGACCTTGGAGTGGCGATATCAAACGACCACACCAACGCCCCGTGCTCCTGCTCCAGTTCGGCGCTCTTGATCGTGCCCGACCGCACTTTGGCGAGGGCAATTGTCTCGGCTTCAGCTTGCGTGATCTT
>JAQGOI010000134.1 GCA_028293685.1 Lysobacteraceae bacterium
ATCCTGTATGCCGACGTCACCAACCAGGACGTAATGCTGTACCTGTTCCTGTTGTTCTTCACCGCAGGGATCATCGTCAGCGGCATTGCAGCGCAGCGGCAGTGGCACCGCCAATACATCGACTACCGTGCGTTGGCCGAAGGATTGCGGGTGCAGTCGTTCTGGCGGCGCGGCGGGATCGTCGATGTCAGCACGCCGGCGTTCGCGCTGGACAACTTCCTGCAGAAACAGGACGTGGAGCTCGGCTGGATCCGCAACGTGATGCGTGGCGCAAGCCTGGACGGCATCCTGCAACCCACGATCGTGTCTCCAGCGCAGATGGCCGAAGTGATCGAGGAATGGATCGGGACCACGCAGTCACCTGGCCAGCTCCAGTACTACGCCGCCACCGCCGCCCGACGCGCGCGGCTCCACGCGGTTGCCAAGCTGATCGGCAACGCCTGCCTGTGGCTGGGTATCGGCATCAGCCTGCTGCTGGCGGTGTTCGCCCGGCAGATCGACGGCCGCATGCAGAACCTGCTCGTCGCGGCGATGGGCGTGCTGTCGGTGGCCGTCGCCGTCCACGAAGCGTATGTCTACAAAAAAGCCGACAAGGAGCTGATCAAGCAATACCGTTTCATGCACCGGATATTCAGTGCCGCGCGACACCGGTTGAAGACTGCTGCGAACCTGCGCGAACAACAACACATCCTGCGCGTCCTGGGCGAGGCGGCACTGGCCGAACATGCGGAATGGACGCTCATGCACCGCGAGCGGCCGCTGGAGCACTCGCGGATCTGAGGATCGTGTCGCGCCTTCGTCCTGCAGGATCGACTACGCGGCAGCGCGGGCGAAAAAAACCCCGCCGATGACCATCGGCAGGGTTGGAATTGCATCGCGAACGGACTCAGCCGCCCGACGGAGGTGTCGGCGGGGCTGGCGGAGCAGGCTCGGGAGCCGGTACGGGATCCGGAGCCGGCATCGGCGCCATGGGAGGAGCGGGAGGCGGTACGGAATCCGGAGCCGGCATCGGCGCCATGGGAGCAGCGGGAGGCGGTACGGGGATCTGGCTGCTGGTCGGCGTGACGACCGCGTGGTCCATGCTGTGGTCGATGCGCATGCCGTTTTCCATGTCGGCTCCGCCGGTGTGACGGTGATGCGTGCGGTGATGACGCGCGTGGCGCTTGTGCGTGGCTGTCGACGTGGTCGTGGTGGTCGAACTGCTGGTGTTGGGGGTCGGCGCTGTCGCCGGCTCGGCCTGCGGCGTGCTTTGCGCCATGGAGGGGTCGGTCTGGGGGGCGTCCTGCGCCATCGCGGCGGCGCTGGCAAGCGCGAGTGTCAGCGCGGTGGCTAGAAGGGTACGGGCATGCATGGCGTTCTCTCCTGAACTGAAGTGGGGGATGACCGTGGGCGCCGTGGCCCACGATTCGTAACCTTACCCCTGTGACTGCCGCGGAGGCGTCACGTGCTGATAACAACGAACCGTGCATTTGGCCCGGGCTGCATCCAGGCGCAGCGCCGGCTGTCGATCCGACGATGTTTCGTTCGTCGTCAGGAAAGAGAAGCCCCGACACCGGACTCACCCGATGCGGAACCCGATCGACAACAAGACGACACAAGGAGAACCCCCGATGCGATTTCTGTCCCTGGTCCGTATCAACGAACACGCCGGCACGCAGATCACTCCCAGGCTCATGGCGGACATGGGCAAGCTGATGGACGAAATGACCAAAGCCGGCGTCCTCGTGAGCACTGCCGGGCTTCGCCCGACGTCCGAAGGCGTGCGGGTCCGACTGTCCAAGGGCACGACGACGGTGATCGATGGTCCATTCACCGAAACCAAGGAAGTCGTTGGCGGTTACGCCATGCTTGAAACGAAGACGAAGGAAGAGGCGATCGAAGCGACGAGGCGTTTCCTGCATGTGCATGGGGACGAGTGGGAGATCGAATGTGAAGTGCGCCAGGTCGAGGCTCCGGCTTTCGAGGACGGTAAATAGCCGGCCGCTAGCGCGCGCGGGCATCGCAAGTCGACGGCTGTGGCAGAACCAAAGAAGCGTGAGGAGCTGGCGATGCAGCACGTGGCTATCCTGATTGCCACCACATTGGCAATGTCGTCCGGATCGGCGAATGACCGGTGCGCCGTGCAAAGCGCTGCGCACACGGTTCCGCTCGTGGAGCTGTACACGTCGGAGGGGTGCAGCAGCTGTCCGCCGGCCGACCGGTGGTTGTCGCGACGATTCGCCTCGGGTGATGCGAACTACCTTGCATTCCACGTCGACTATTGGGACGACATCGGCTGGCCCGATCGTTTTGCATCCCATCGGTACACGCTGCGTCAGCGCGCACGGGTTGCCGCCACGGGCAGCACCATCGTGTATACGCCCCAGGTGATGGTGGGGTCTTCGGTGCAGGCGAAATGGAGTGCCGGCGACAATGCCTGGGGCCAGACGTTGCAGAAGGCCGCGCGGCCGGTACGCGTCGGTCTGGCGCTGCGCATGCAACCCGATTCGGCAGGGTGGCAGGCGACAATCGGCGCGACGCCGATCGGAACACTTGGCGACGGTGCCCAGCTCTGGCTCGCGCGCCATGTCGACGCGCAGACCAGCGTCGTCAACGCCGGAGAGAACAGTGGCGTGACGCTGCACCATGACCGCGTCGTTCTGCAGCTGCTTGGACCCTGGTCTGTTTCCGGCGGAACCGTCGTACGACGCGTCCGCTTGCCCGCTCACGCCGGGCCGTGGGGCGTGACTGCGTTCGTGCAGGCGCGAAATGGCGATGTCCTGCAGTCATTGAACCTCGATGCCGCTTCGTGCCAGGGGTTCAAGCGCTAACGCTTCGCGTTGCGTTGCTGTCGAGCTTCGTTGTAGCCGAACTGATCGACACGTGCATGGATTCAAGCTCGACAGCGGTGTTGCTTGCCGCTGTCGCGACCTAATTGCGTTGAGCCAATCATCCCCGGTGGCATGAGCGCATGGAAGCCGGGATTGATTCGGGCGCGTTCGACCGCTGCGAGTACTGACTCGCGATGCCGGTTCGGCCGGCAGCACCGCGCACGTGGCGAAGCGGCACCGCCTGGATCTGCCGCACATCTGGAGAGACTCCCATGATTTCCCGTGTCCATGCTGGCGTGAGCGCTCTGGCGCTCGGCCTTGCTGTTGCCCTGCTGCCCGCCCACGCGGCGACCAGCACACGCCCCATCCACGCGCAGGACATCGCCGACCTGGTGCAGCCGCAAGCTGCACGACTGGTCACGGTGTCGGTCTACGCCACTGGCCTGAACAATCCGCGTGGACTCAAGTTCGGTCCAGACGGATACCTCTATGTTGCCGAGGGTGGGACCGGGGGCATTCATTCGACCGTGGGCAAATGCCCGCAGGTACTCGCTCCGATCGGCCCCTACACGGGAAGCGCCACCGGTGCGCGGATCTCAAAGATCAGCTCCACTGGTGTCCGTACGACGGTGAGCGGCAATTTGCCATCCAGCCAGACGTCGGCTGGCAGCGGAGCGCTTACCAGCGGCGTCGCGGACATCGCATTCATCGGCCATACGCTGTATGCGCTGATCGGCGGTGCGGGCTGCTCGCATGGCGTCGTCGGAAGGGACAACGCCTTGGTCCGCATTGGTGCCAATGGTGTGCCGGCGCTGGTTGCTGACCTGAGCAAGTACCAGAAGAGCCATCCGGTGGTGAACCCTGAGGCCGACGATTTCGAGCCCGACGGCACGTGGTACAGCATGATCGCCGGCACCAATTCGGTATTTGCGGTCGAGCCCAACCATGGTGAGCTGGTACGCATTTCCACGACGACTGGTGACGTGCGACGCGTCGCCGATATCTCCGCCAGCCAGGGTCACATCGTCCCGACTGCGATTGCGGGGCACGACGGCAACTTCTTCGTGGGCAATCTCAACACATTCCCGATCACGGAAGGCGCGTCGAAAGTGTTGAAAATCACCCAGACGGGCCATGTCAGCACGGCCGTTACCGGGCTGACGACGGTGCTCGGCGTGCAGTTCGACCACAGCGGCCGCATGTACGTGTTGCAGAACACGACGGGCAATCCGTTTCCGACCCCGGGAACCGGCAACATCGTCCGGGTCTGCGCCGACGGCTCGTTGCAGACGATCGTGTCCGGTCTGACGCTTCCGACCGCGATGACGTTCGGTCCCAACGGCGACATCTTCGTTTCGAATGTCGGCTTCGGCCCACCTCCTGTCGGGCTCGGGCAAGTACTGCGCATCCATATGGCCAATTGAGCCGTCGCTGCGGCGGGCGGCTGCCGTCGCCCGCCGATGTCGCTCTTACGCGCGGCAGCACAGCGATGTCGATGATGATTCAGCAGGGTCGCGCCCGATCGAAAGCAGCGAGTGGAACTCATGCCGCCGGTTTTGTGATCAGGTCCACTTCGTCTTCGGCCTCCAGCAGTCCGCGCTGGATGTATATTGGTTTTGATTCCCGCCGCAGCCGTGGCATGTGGTGCGCGAACAGCAGCGACACAAGCAGGCAGTATCCCGCACAGGCGAAGACCATCGTGTGGAACCCGAAGCGGCTGGCGATCGCGCCGCCCGCCAGGCTTCCGAGGGGAACGGTGGCCATGAACGCCATGGTGAACAGGCTCATGACGCGCCCGCGCTTGTCCTCGTCCACGACCGACTGCAGGATCGTGTTGCAGCAACCCATCTGCAACATCATCGACGCGCCGAGCACGGCGAGCACGGGCAGCGCGAACCACAGGCTGTTCGCGAATCCGAACACGGCCAGTGCACCTGCGTAGACGAAGGAGCTGATCAGGGCCAGCCGGCCCATGCCGATCACCGATTTGCGGGTGGCCAGGTAGGCGGTGCCGATGACCGAGCCCAGCGCCGACGCCGAACTGAGGTAACCGAGCGTGTTGGCATTGCCCGCGATCGACTTGACGAATACCGGCAGCAGCATCGCGTAAGCCATGCCACCAAACCCGAAGATCGCCAGCAGCAGGATGGGCGCACGGATCGGCGTCGTACGGGCGGCATAGACCAGGCCGTCCCTGAGTTCGTCGATCACGCTGTCGCGCCGTGGGCGAGCCACCGGATTGAAGTTTCCGCGAATCATCATCAACGCCCCGATGACGGCAACGTAGCTGGCGGCATTGATTGCGAAGCACATGCCTTCGCCCAGTGCGGCGACCACGAAGCCGGCAATGGCGGGGCCCAGCAGTCGCGAGAAATTCATCAGGCTGGAGTTCATGGCGATTGTCGCGGGGAGGTCCTGCTTTCGCTTGACCATGGATACGACGAACGCGGAGCGCACTGGCATGTCGAAGGCGTTGATCACGCCCATGACGATGCCTAGCGCAACCAGATGCCAGATCTGCAGTCGATGGCTGAGGGTGAGAAAGGCCAGCGCGCTTGCCTGTGCCATTGCGCTGGCCTGTGTGAGCACGATGATCCGGTGCCGGTTGAAGCGATCGGACAGCACGCCGGCCAGCGGCATCACCAGCAAGGAGGGCAACTGACTCGATACGCCCACGACGGCAAGCATCACGGCCGAACCCGTCAGTTTGTAGGTCAGCCAGCTCAACGCGATCTGTTGCATCCAGGTGCCGACCTGCGAGATCAACTGGCCGCCGAAATAAAGCGAATAGTCGCGGTTCG
>JAQGOI010000180.1 GCA_028293685.1 Lysobacteraceae bacterium
ACACCACGCCGCTGTTGGGTGTGTTGGTGAACTGCAGCGGATTGAGTCCGGGGAATGCGACTTCGTGCGCGACACCTTCGACGCCCATCGCGATCTTCGCCACTTTCTTCAGCGCCGCATCCGTGCGTTCGATCGACGCACCTTCCGGCAGCTTCACGCCCGCGATCAGATAGAGCTTGTCCTGGATCGGTATGAATCCGCGCGGCACCCACTGGAAGACCAGGCCGGTCGCCAGCAGAAGCACGGCGTATACCGCGAACACGCGGCCACGATGGCCAAGCGAGCGCGACACCACGCCGTGGTAGCGCTGTGAGTTGCGCTTGAAGAACCGGTTGAATGGACGGAACGCCCAGCCGAACAGACGCTCGATCACGCGCGAAAGTGCGTCCGGCGCTGCCTCCGTGCCAAGCCCGTGGTGGGGCTTGAGCAGCATGGCGGCCAGCGCCGGCGACAGCGTCAGGGAGTTGATCGCCGAGATCACCGTCGAGATGGCGATCGTCACCGCGAACTGCTTGTAGAACTGTCCGGTGACGCCCGTCAGGAACGCCATCGGCACGAATACCGCGCACAGCACCAGCGCGATCGCGATGATCGGTCCGGAGACTTCCTTCATCGCCTGGTGCGCCGCCGCCAGCGGGGTCAGGCCTTCCTCGATGTTGCGCTCGACATTTTCGACCACGACGATGGCGTCGTCGACCACGATGCCGATCGCCAGCACCAGTCCGAACAATGTCAGCGTGTTGATCGAGAAGCCCAGCACGTACAGCACGGCGAACGTGCCGACCACCGACACCGGCACTGCGATCAGCGGGATGATCGACGCGCGCCAGGTCTGCAGGACCAGGATCACCACCAGCACCACGAGCGCGATGGCTTCCAGCAGCGTGGTCACCACCGCCTTGATCGAATCGCGCACGAAGATGGTGGTGTCGTACACCGTCCGGTATTCGACGCCCGGCGGAAAGCGCTGCGCCATGGCGTCCATCTTCGCGATGACCTGATCGCGTATCTGCAGTGCATTGGCGCCGGGTGCCTGGAAAATGCCGATGGCGGCGGCATCCATGCCGTCGAGCCGCGCGCGCAGCGTGTAGTCGCCGGCAGCAAGCTCGATGCGTGCGACGTCGCCCAGGCGAACGATCTCGCCGTCGGTACCACTCTTGAGCACGACGTTGCGGAATTCCTCGGTCGAGCGGAGCCGGCCCTGCGCATTGATCAGGGTGAGGAAATCGCTGCCCGTGGGCATCGGCTCGGCACCGAGCTGGCCGGCCGAGACCTGGATGTTCTGTTCGCGGATCGCACGCACCACGTCGCCCGCCGTGAGGCCGCGCGACGCGACTTTGTCCGGATCCAGCCATACGCGCATCGCATAATCGCCGCCGCCGAACTGCTGCGCGTCGCCGACGCCGGGCAGACGTGCCAGTGCGTCCTTGACGTGCAGGCGCATGTAGTTGCGCAGGTACAGCGTGTCGTACTTGCCGTTCGGCGACACCAGATGCACCACCATCAGGAAAACCGGCGATTGCTTCTGCGTGGTCACGCCCTGGCGGCGCACGTCCTCGGGCAGTCGCGCCAGTGCCTGCGCGACACGGTTCTGCACGCGCACCGCGGCGTCATCGGCATTGGTGCCCGGCCGGAAGGTGACGGTCATCTGCAGCACGCCGTCGGAACCGGCGACCGACTTGAGGTACATCATGTTCTCGACGCCGTTGATCGCTTCCTCGAGCGGTGTCGCTACGGTTTCGGCGATCACCTTGGGATTGGCGCCGGGATACGCCGTGCGCACCACCACCGACGGCGGTACGACTTCCGGGTATTCACTGATCGGCAGCAGCGGGATCGCGATCAGGCCTGCGGCGAAGATCACGATCGACAGCACCGCTGCGAAGATCGGGCGATCGATGAAGAATCTGGAAAAGTCCATGGAGGTTCCTTGGCGGCGTCTGGCCGCATGGGGTCAGCGGCCCCGAAAACCGGTGCCGCGCTTGTGGAATTCGACTTGACCGGCCGCCCTGCGTGCGAGGAGGGAGGGGAGAGCAGGACGGCCGGCGGTCGGAACGCGCTAGGTCGGTGCGGACTGCATCACTTGACCTCCGCCACACTGGCTACCTGCAATGGCGGCGCCGATGCGCCCATCGCGACGGTTTTCGGATCCACCGGCATGCCCGGGAAGAACACTTTCTGCACACCGTCGACGATCACCTTGTCGCGCGACGACAGGCCGGACTCGACGACGCGCAGGCCGTCGACGACACGTCCGGCAACGATGTCCTTGCGCACGGCCTTGTTCTGCGGCCCCAGCACGTAGACGTACTTGCGGTCCTGGTCGGTGAGCACGGCTTTGTCATCCACCAGCATGGCCCTGGCCTGGTTGCCGCCTTCCAGTTGCACGCGTGCGAACAGTCCCGGCGTGAATACATGATCCGGGTTGGGCAGGACCGCGCGCGCGCGGATCGTGCCGGTGCGCGGATCGACCTGGTTGTCGATGAAATCGACCGTGCCTTCGTGCGGATAACCGGTTTCGTTGGCGAGGCCGACGCGGACGGGATTGTGCGATTGCGAGCGTTGGCCGTTGCGCGCCAGTTCGTTGTAGCGCAGGAACGTCTGCTCGTCGCTGTCGAAGTACACGTGCACCGGATCCAGCGACACCACGGTGGTCAGCAACGAGGTGTCGGCCTGTGCGAGATTGCCCTGGGTCAGCATCGCGCGTCCGACCAGTCCGTCGATGGGCGAGCGGACCTGGGTGAACTGCAGGTCCAGGCGCGCCGATTGAACGGCGGCTTCGGCGGAGTGTACGGCCGCATTGCCTTCCGCAGTGGCCGCCGTGCGCGTCTCGAAGTCTTCGCGCGAGATCGCCTTGGCTTCGACCAGCGCGCGCGCGCGCGTGTCCTGCGTCTGCGCCAGATGCGCCTGGCTGCGTGCGCGCTCGAGTTCCGCCAAGGCATGGTCCAGGTCGGCCTGGTAACGACGCTGGTCGATGACGAACAGCAGGTCGCCTTTCCTGACCTCCTGGCCTTCGCGGTAGGCGACTCGCTCGACGTAGCCGCTCACGCGCGGTCGCAACTCCACGGTTTCCACCGCGCTGACGCGGCCGGTGAACGCATCCCACTGCTGCACATCCCTGGACAGCACGGTCGCCACGCTGACCGACGGCGGAGGCGGCATGGACGCGTTGCCGGCGGCGCTGCTGTCGCAACCCGCAGTTATCAATGCCATCAAAACGCCTGTCGCCAGCGCCAGCAATGGCAGGCCGGTTCCGGACCGGGCCAGTGATTTTCGTGGGCTCATCGTGGCGCTACCTCGTTACGAAGCGAAAGAAAGGGGAAGGTCTGGTTGGATGCCGAATCATCGGTGCCGTACGCATAGGCTCGTGGTTGCGTCGCGCTGCCGCTATCCGAATCTGGCGGTGCGTTCGCGTCGGTTGCGCCGCGCAGACGCTGCAAGGTGCGGGTCAGCCACTGTTCGGCGGACGCGCTTGTAAAGTCGCTCCGCGCTGAGGCACCGCCGTACGACACGACCGGGCCCGCTTCGCCGTCCGCAGCACTGCGCTGTATCAGTGCCATTGCGCGTTGGCCGATCGACAATGCGGTCGGCCATTGCGGGCAATCACTGGTACGTGGGCGGCCGGTGCAAACGGGCTGATCGACAGACAGCAGTTGCACGCGCACATCAAATGCGCGGGCTTCGTCGTGCAACACCTGGACGAGCATGCGCAGTGCGGCCGCGGCGACCGAGACGTGGCCGTAACCGGACCACGGCAAAGCGCTGCCGGGGCCACCGATCACGACATAGGTCCCACCGCGCCCGGCATCGGCCAACAAGGGAAGCAGTTGCTGCGCTGCCGACAGATGTGGAAGCAGGTTGTCTGCCAGCTGCTGACAAAGCGTGGCCGTAGGGTGGTCCAGCAAGCGCCCGCGAACCGTGCCGCCCGATACGGCGTCGATCACGCCGGCGATCGGGCGTTCGAGGTTCCGGATCGCGATGCTGAGCGCTGTGCTATCGGCATCCGAAGCCACGGAGCCTTCGAGCACCACCAGGTCGGGATTGTCGTCGTGCAATGCCTGCAGGCGCTTGAGGCCCGGGCCGTCAGAGTCGACCGCGATGACCGATTGACCCGTCTCCAGCGCGGCCCGGACAACGCCCTGCCCGATAATGCCGCTGGCGCCCAGAACCAGAATCGGCCATTGGATTGGACCACTCATGGGATTTTTAGTCCCGCATTCGGGACGATGTGATGCCGGGCGGCATGGGACTGCAGGGCGCCTGCCAGAGGAAGGATTGCGAGCAGCAAAGGCAATCCGACCACGAACATCAACACCCATCCCATGAGCAATACATCGTGGTTTCCAGCCTCATTTGCGAATTTCAGCGCCTTGACCGCCAGCCAGACCAGGGCCGAAACGGCCAGGAGCCCGGGGGCGAGAAGGAGGATGTGCAGGAGGTGCAAGCGGCGCATCGTGGCGGGCCTCGGTGGAATGAGTCGCAGCCTACCGGCCCGCAAGGCACTTGATTAGTCACTAATTCAGGGAATAATTGTCCCAACACCGGGCCAATCGCCCATCACCCACTGGAGCACGCCGATGTCCCGCGATCTCAACGACACACTGATCTTCGTCAAGGTCGCCGAGCACGGCAGTTTCGTTTCCGCCGCGCGCGCACTGCGCCTGCCCAAAACCACCGTGAGCCGCAAGGTTCAGGACCTGGAAACACGGTTGGGTGCGCAGCTCCTGCATCGCACCACGCGCAAGCTTGGATTGACCGAAGCCGGAAACATCTACTTCGAACATTGCCAGCGCATCGCGCGCGATCTGGACGAAGCCGAGAGCGCGGTCGGTCAGCTGCAAGGCGGACCACGCGGATGGTTGCGCTTTACCGCGCCCTACTCGATCGGGATCACATGGATCGCGCCGTTGCTGGGCGCCTTCCACGCGCGCCACCCCGAGGTGCGTGTCGAGATGGTGCTCACCAATGAATCGCTCGACCTGATCGACAAGGAAATCGACGTTGCGCTGCGCATCGGCAGCCTCCCGGATTCGAGTCTTGTCGCGCGTCGCCTGGCCGTTTTCCGCACGCAGATCTACGCAAGTCCTGCGTACCTGGCCCGGTTTGGCGAACCGCTGCATCCCGATGACCTGCAGCACCACCGCACGCTCGGCTTTCCGAAGTTTCGTCGCAACGGCGATTACATCTGGCCGCTGAGCGACGGCGAGCGCAGTGCCGACTTCCGGATCGATCCCATCCTGGTCGCCAACGACCCAGCCGCCTTGAAGGGCGCACTGTTGTGCGGCGAAGGGTTGATGCTCGCCAGCGACGTCACGATCAAGGCGTACGCCGAGCAGGGATACGTTCAACGCGTGCTGGCCGGATGGACGGGGCCCGAGATGGACTTCAATGCGGTCTTTCCGCGCGGTCCTGCCTCACCCAAGGTGCGTGCGTTCGTCGATTTCCTGGTCGAGCAACTCAACTTCGATGCCGATTACATGCAGGAGCTTTGCCCCGACCGTAAACGCCTGGCCGAAGCAGGCAAGGCCGCCGCAACCGCCGTGCAGACAGCCGTCGATCAGCGGCGCCTGGTCGAGACGACGGCCAAGCAATTGGCGACGGTGGATGCGTTGCAACCGGCTTGACGGACGGCCTTGCCGAGCATCGGTGGGTTTCCGCAAGCGTCAGAAAAGCCTTACAGCAAGGCGGGTCTGCGGCTGACTGTCTGCGCCAGGAAGACGCGGCACAGTACGCATGGACCGGAAGAGCCCGACCACATGCCCGACCACCGCAACCCGATGCCGGGGTTGGACGTGGTCAGGTCATCACGGCTCGGTCCGACCTGTCACCTTGGAGCGCCACGATGGAACGACGGATTGTCAGCGTGGGACTTGGCACGTACGGCTGGCGCGTCGAAATGCCGGAACGCCAGCCGATCACCATCGCGGAAATGCAGCGGGCGATCGTCATGGCCTGCAATCTGGCAAGAGTCGATCACCAGATCAGCGGGCAACCCACAGCCGTCAAGGTGCGAATGAACTGCGGCGACGGAGTGATGATCGGATTCTGCGGCTGAGGCGGCGACACACCTGGCCGCCGGTTTCCATCGCGCAAAGCCGACCAGCCGCAGCCTGAGGGCGGTTCGCCAACGAAGTCGCGTCGGTGCGACTCCGGCAGGGACGTCGCTTCAGGCCGTCAGCGCAGTAGTCGGGGCGGGCCGCTCGGCGCTGATGCTGCACACGTCGCGCCACATGTAGTACATGACGCCGAACATCACGACGTAAAGGCTGATCATGATTGCAATGTAGAGCGGTACCACGACCACAAGCATCAGCCACACGCTCACCAGCTTGGCAAGGAAGGCGAGCAGCCCAACCACCAGCGCGATCGCCAGCATCACCACGAAGCCGCCGATCAGGCTCACGATCAGCAGCACCAGCATCGGCAGCAGATTCTTGAGACTGCCCAGGAATCCATCGCCGAGCGCGCCCCGGATGCCGCGGCCGGCCAGGGCGACCTGTCCAAATCCGATTGCGTAAACGCCACTGAACAACAGGGCGAATACCGCTCCCAACGCCATGGCGGTGCCGAACCCGGCGGGCAGCTGCATCGCCGTCGGTGGGACTTTGCCGGCCTGCGCCACCAACTGCATGTACCACGTTGCGATTCCAGTTCCCGCGACCCCAACGATCACCAGCGCTGCAACCAGGTACACCCCAAGCATCGCCAAACCGAAACCAATCAGGCGCATGGCCCCACCACCGCTGCGGTACGCGGCGAAGACATCGCTCGCCTTCGCGGGGCGTTCGTTCTCGGTGGCATCGATCATGCCCAGGTAACCGCCGATGAGCGGAACCATCAGGATGCCGGCGACCATCGAGAACAACATGATCACGCCCACCATTGCCGGCCCCGGCTTCATCGCCAACTGCAGCGGAAACGTGATGGCTGATGGCAACAGTGCCATCACCATGATCAGTCCGGCCCCACCGAACAACGCCCTGGCGTTGTGTCGGCCCAGGTTGACGGCACTCTTGAGCCAACCGATTCCGGCCAGCGGTCCCACGGCACGTGTCGTCATGACGGTCCCCATTGAAAACGTGTTTCGCCATGCGCCGATCCGGCGCGCAGCGGCCTCCCCCGAAGGTCGATGGGATTGTGCATGAGAATGAAGGCTGTGATCGCCTTGCTGTGACTCTGGTGCCGCGCGACCTGGAGCGCGCATGCGATCGAGCCGTTAGGCGGCGATGGCTTGTTGTGCTGGCCGAGCCGGCGCTGACCGTCTTGGATCAGGAGTCAGATAGCCGCTGGACGCTGAAAGACGAGTTGTGTTGCTGGTCCTTTCGACTCGGCAACAACGCGTCTCGATGTGGGCGGACGGCGGTTGGTGGCTATGGGTTCCACCGAATCATGCGCTGCAACATAGGTTTCGCGCGGATTTCCTTAACTTCGTCCTCCTAGGTGCCCCCAAAAATGCCCCCAAACCTTTAATGTAGGGACAGAGTTGGGGTTGTTTGCATTCCTTGACCGAAACGGGTGTGCACGGGGCTCGCTCAAATCTGCGCTGCAAAATAATGATTGCGCAGAATTTGACTCGTAGCCGAGGAAACCTACCGTCAGAGCTACCGCCGCTCATTGATGGGGCTCAATCGCCTAACGCGATATCTAGCGTCCCGGGGCGCGCTCTGCGCATGCGACATCCGGATGTTCTATTGCTGCCGTACCCACTTCCCAC
>JAQGOI010000223.1 GCA_028293685.1 Lysobacteraceae bacterium
TCACCGAGGGCCTGGACGGGCTGCGCGAGCGCATCGCCGAGTACGTCCGCCTGGGCGCGCGCTTCGCCAAGTGGCGGGCGGTGATCAACATTGGCGAGGACATTCCGTCGGGCAGTTGCATCGAAGCCAACAGCCACGCGCTCGCGCGTTATGCGGCGCTGTGCCAGGAGCAGGGCCTGGTGCCGATGGTCGAGCCCGAAGTATTGATGGACGGTTCGCATGACATTGAAACCTGCTACGAAGTGACGGAAGTCGTCCTGCGCTCGCTGTTCGATGCGCTGTACCAGCAGAGCGTGATGCTCGAGGGCACGATCCTGAAGGCATCGATGGTGGTTGCGGGCAAGGATTGCGAAGAGCAGGCGTCGATCGACGAGGTCGCCGAATCCACGCTGATGTGCCTGAAGTCGACCGTTCCGGCGATCCTGCCGGGCATCGTCTTCCTGTCCGGCGGCCAGAGCGACGCCGATGCCACCGCGCATCTGGACGCAATGAACCGAATGGGCCCGAATCCCTGGCCATTGTCGTTCTCCTACGGCCGCGCGATGCAGTCGGCCGCATTGAAATTGTGGTCGCAGGATCTGGTCGGGAACGTTCGCAAGGCGCAGGAGATCGTGCATGCACGCGCACGTGACAACGGGTTGGCAGCGCTCGGGCGATGGTCGAACGCGGCCTGAGGCCTCCGGTCAGCCGAAAAAACGCCGGCCTCGCGCCGGCGTTTTCATATCGGCGTCGATGTCGGCAATGCGGCCTTGTCCGCCGATCGCTCGGCCATGTGCCGATCGACGCGATCCATCAGCAGGTCCGATAGCGTCTTCAATCCGGTGAACAGCCACAGCGCTGCCCAGCCCGTCATTCCCGAGCCGATGACGATGGCCAGGTGCATCGGCACGACGCGAAGGTAGGGCGTGAACATCATCGTGCCGAGATTGGGTTTGCCGCGCAGGTCGGCGGCATGTTGCGCAGCGAACGTCTCGCGCTGCGACAGCACGAACGACACGCCGCACGCTGCGAGCACCAGTGCATCGCGCAAACCCGACACGCCGTGTTCGCTGCAGAGGAAGGCCAGGTAGCCGAGGTGGAAAAAGCCGTAGTGCACGGTGAAGAAGTTCGCGGTGGAGCGCTTGCCCTGCTCGTCCTCGGGCACGGGCTGATTGTTGCTGGTGAATCCCTGCGTGCTGAACCGGTCCAGTGCCAGCATCCGGCGCCGCGCGTACCAGCCAATGACCACGTTCTGGATCCAGTACGGCCATAACAGCCAACCGACATTCCAATGCAGCAGCATTGCCGCCGCCAGGGTCGCCGCATTGGACAACAGCAGGTTGCGACTGGAGGGGCTCACAGGGGGACCAGACAGTGGCGATAGCGTTCGGCCATGCCCGAATCGTAGCAACAGAACACGACGTGATCAGGAGACTCCGCGCGCCAGTGCCGGACGGCCCGGACTGCGATGGGGATCGCGCGCTCAGGTGGAAAACCATGGATGCCGCAACTGATTGCAGGAAACGCGATCCTGCGCAGTCCCTGCGAACTCGCAATCTGCAGGCACGCGGTGTAGCAGCCGGCCAGCAATTCGGCTTCGTCCTCGCTGCCTCCCAGCCAGACCGGCCCGACGGTGTGGATCACGTGCCGGGAAGGGGTCGCCGGCTCCGGTGATGCGCGCTTGTCCCGTCGGGCAACGTACGCCCGGGCGGACCTGGGGCAGCGCGAGACACTCCTCGACCAACGCCGGGCCGGCTGCACGGTGGATCGCACCGTCGACACCACCGCCACCAAGCAGCCGCTCGTTCGCTGCGTTGACGATCGCGTCGAGGGCCAAGGTGACGATGTCGGCGACGACGACTTCGATCTGCATCGAGCCGCTTAGCCGAGGGACGCCGAGCCGCGACTCAAACGGCTCGCCCAGTCGATGGCCGCTGCCGTGCGCGCCTCGCAATCCAGTCGCGGCCAAGCACTAGAGACTTGCCAGCCATTCGTCGTCCGATCCTTCATTGACCCCTTCAAACAGGAATGTCGACAGATACCGTTCGCCGGTATCGGGCAGCATGGCCAGGATCACCGCACCCTCGTCCGCCGAGCTGGCGACCTGGAGCGCCGCGGCCACGGTGGCTCCGGCGGAGATCCCGACAAAAACACCTTCCTCCTGCGCCAGCCGGCGCGCGGTGTCGCGTGCGACCACGTCGTCGATGGCGAGAATCTGGCTGGCAACCGAACGGTTGAGCACCTCGGGCACGAAGTCCGGCGTCCAGCCCTGGATCTTGTGCGGTGACCACTCCTTGCCCGCCAGTAGGGATGCAACCGCCGGTTCGCAGGTCGTGATCCTCACGTCCGGACGCGCGACCGCGAGGACTTCGCCTACACCGGTCAGCGTGCCGCCGGTTCCCCAGCCGGTCACGAAGTGGTCGAGCCGGCGCCCGGCAAAATCGCGCAGGATCTCGGCGGCCGTGGTCTGGCGGTGGTAAGCGGGATTGGCCGGGTTGGCGAACTGCCGGGCGAGGAACCAGCCGTGTTGTTTGGCCAGTTCCTCGGCGCGGCGGACCATGCCCGAGCCGCGCTCGGCGGCGGCGGTCAGGATCACCTTCGCGCCGTACGCACGCATGAGCTTGCGACGCTCCACCGAAAATGTTTCGGACATCACGGCGACAAACTTGTAGCCGCGCGCCGCGCACACCATCGCCAGCGCGACGCCGGTGTTGCCGGAGGTCGCCTCGATGACCGTGTCGCCCGGTTTCAGCAGGCCCCTGACCTCGGCGTCCAGGATGATGGCGATGGCCAGCCGGTCCTTGACCGAGCCGCCCGGGTTGAACGATTCGGCCTTGGCATACAGGGTGACGTGCGCTGGCGCCAGCCGATGCAGGCGGACGACGGGTGTATTGCCAATGGTGTCGAGGATGCTGTCATGCACGGTCATTGCGGCGGCTCCGTGTGGAGGATGCTTGGGGCGCGGGCGGGATGCCTTCGCAGTGTGCACCGGCGCCCGTCAAAGCGGCGCGTGCCCGCGTAACGCCTGGGGAGGGCGATGGTTGACCGGCGGCCCATGGGCCTGACGGCACAGGCCGCGCTCACGGGTCGACCGCTAACATGGCGTGCTTGCCTCCAAGTATCCGGATCGATGTCGCGAAACCTGCTGGTTACCCTGATTGCCTGTGCACTGCTGGCCGCCTGCGGCAAGTCAGGCGCCCCTGCCGCGAACAAATCGGACAGTCGCCCGGTGACGGTCACCTCCACCGTGGTCGAGCCGCGTGCGATCCACGCCACCGCGCAGGCGCTGGGGACGGCGCAGGCGGACGAGTCGGTGACCATCACGTCCAAGGTCAGCGATGTGGTCACGCGCCTTGCGTTCGACAGTGGCCAGCGCGTGCGTGCGGGCCAGCTGCTCGTGGACATGAACAGCCGTGCGCAGCAGGCTGATGTCGCCGCCGCGCAGGCGGCGCTGCGTGATGCCGACCAGCAGCTGCGCCGTGGCGGCGAACTCGCCAGCCAGCAACTGCTCGCGCGTGGCCAGCTCGACACGTTGCGCGCCAACCGCGATGCCGCGGCCGCCGCCGTACAGGCCAAGCTTGCGTCGGTCGCCGACCGGACGATCACCGCGCCCTTCGCCGGTGTCCTCGGACTTCGGCAAGTCAGCCTGGGTGCGCTGGTTGCACCGGGTACGGTGATCACGACACTCGACGACGATCGCCTCATCAAACTGGATTTCACCGTGCCCGAAGCCACACTGGCCGCGATCGCCGTGGACCAGGCCGTCGCGGCGACCAGCGACGCGTGGCCGGGCGTCACCTTCGACGGCCGCATCGCGACCATCGACAGCCGCGTCGATCCGGACACCCGCGCGGTGCGCGTACGCGCGATGCTGCCCAATCCCGATGGAAAACTGCGTCCGGGCATGTTGTTGCGCGTGGATGTGCAACTGCCGGCCCACCAGGGACTCGTGCTGCCCGAATTGGCGGTGCAGCAGCAGGGCGAGCAGAGTTCGGTGTTCCGCGTATCAAGTGGCGGCGGCGTCGAGCAGGTGCCGGTCACGCTCGGTCTGCGCCAGCAGGGAACCGTCGAGATCGTTTCAGGCCTGAGGCCCGGTGACCGCGTGGTCGTCGAAGGCACGGTGAAGCTGCACCCGGGCAGCCGTGTTGTCGAGGCCGGCGCGCCCGCGGTCACTGCCGCGCAATGAAGCTGTCCGACGTCTCGATCCATCGTCCCGTGCTGGCAACAGTGGCAAGCCTGTTGCTGATCGTGCTTGGCGTGATTGCGTTCACCCGCCTGCCACTGCGCGAACTGCCCAACATCGATCCGCCGGTGGTGTCGATCAGCACCACGTACACCGGCGCTTCGGCTGCGGTGATGGAAACGCGTGTCACCAAGGTGCTCGAGGATGCGGTCTCAGGCATCGAAGGCGTGGATACGATCCAGTCCACCAGCCAGAACGGCACCTCGCAGATCAACATCGAGTTCACGCTGCAGCGCGATATCGAGAGTGCCGCGAACGACATCCGCGATGCCGTCAGCCGCAATCTCAACAAGCTCCCCGTTGATGTCGATCCGCCACAGATCCGCAAGGTGTCCAGCGATTCGGACGTGATCGTCTGGTTCAACCTCAGCGGTCCGGGCATGGACTCACTGCAGTTGACCGACTATGCCGAACGCTACCTGGTCGATCGGCTGTCCACGGTCGATGGCGTGGCGCAGGTGCAGCTGGGCGGTGGACAGGATTACGCGATGCGCATCTGGATCGACCGAGATGCCCTCGCCGCGCGCGGGTTGACGGTCAACGACATCGAAACCGCACTGCGCGCGCGCAACGTCGACATCCCGGCGGGCCGGCTGGAATCGACCACCCGTGATTTCACCCTGCAGCTGGATCGCAGCTTCGCCAGCAAGACCGACTTCGAACAGCTGCCCATCGGCAATGCGACGGCCACCGATGCGCCGGGTGGAATCGGCCATGTGGTCCGCCTCTCCCAGGTCGCCAGGGTGGAACTGGGCTCGCTCGAGCGTCGGGCGTACTACCACACCAACGGTAAATCGCAGGTTGGGCTGGGGATCGTCAAGACGTCCACGGCCAACGATCTGGCGGTCGCCGCTGCAGCCAAGAAAGCCGTGGCCGAGATCAACCGTACGCTGCCGGCGGGCATGAAGATCGAAACGACATACGACGCGACGGTCTTCATCGATGTCGCCGTGCATGAGGTCTACAAGACGCTCGCGGAGGCAATCGCGCTGGTGCTGCTTGTGATCTGGCTGTTCCTGGGCAGCGCGCGCTCGGCGCTGGTGCCGGCAGTGACGGTGCCCGTGTGCGTGATGGCAGCGTTCCTGCCGCTGCTGGTGTTTGGATTCTCGATCAACCTGCTGACGCTGTTGGCGCTGGTGCTGAGCATTGGGCTGGTGGTGGACGATGCCATCGTCGTGCTCGAAAACATCCAGCGTCGCGCCGACCTGGGCGAGCCGGTTCCGCTGGCGGCGTTGCGTGGCACGCGACAGGTCGGGTTCGCCGTCCTCGCGACCACCGCGGTCCTCGTGGCCGTGTTCCTGCCGATTGCCTTCCTGGAGGGCAACAACGGCCGGCTGTTTCGCGAGCTTGCGGTGGCGCTCGCCGGAGCGGTTGCGATTTCCTGTTTCGTCGCGCTGACGCTGACCCCGATGATGTGTTCGCTGCTGGTGCGTCCGCACACCAATCCGCGCGGTATCAATGCGTGGATGGAGCAACGCCTGCGCGCCCTGGCGTCAGGGTACCGGCGCACGCTCGAGCGTTTCATCGCCTATCCCGTGTTGTTTGGCGTTGCGATGGTCGTGGCGCTGGTGCTGACGTTCGGGCTCTTCAAGCTGGTGCCTCGCGAATTGGCGCCGAACGAGGACCGGGGTTCCTTCAGCGTCAACGTCACCGCTCCGGAAGGTGCGGGCTTCGATTACACCGTCACGCAGATCGGCAAGATCGAGAAAATACTGATGACGCACATCGGCGGCGACCAGCCGGTCGAACGCATCATCAGCCGCGTCCCGGGCAGCAACGGGGCTTCGGAAAACATGAACAGCGGGCGGGCCACCGTGCTCCTCAAATCATGGGGCGACCGCAACGTCAGCACGGATGATGTCGTGGAAAAGGTCAGGCGCGAACTCGCCGGCGTGCCGGGCGTGCGCGCGATTCCGCAGACGCGCCAGGGACTGGTCCGCAGCGGCGGACAACCGTTGCAGGTCGTGCTGCAGGGGCCCGATTATCCGCAGCTGGTGCAATGGCGCGATCGCCTGCTGGCGAAGATGGAACAGAACCCCGGCCTGTACGGCGCAGACGCCGATTACAAGGAGACACGTCCGCAGTTGCACGTCATTGTCGACCAGGCCAAGGCCGCGGATCTCGGCGTCACCGAACAGGCGATCGGCGACACGCTGCAGGCCATGCTCGGATCCAGCCGCGTCACGACGTTCGTGCGCCAGGGCCAGGAATATTACGTCGTGCTGCAGGCGACGACGGGAGAACGCGCCACACCGACCGACCTGAGCAACCTTTACGTGCGCAGCCGCACTGGCGCGCTGGTGCCGCTGGCCAGCGTCGTCCGGCTGGAAGAGCGCGCCGAGGCCGGCAGCCTGGGACGATTCAATCGCCTGCGCGCGATCACGCTGTCGGCCGGTCTTACGCCCGGATACACACTGGGCCAGGCGATCGACTGGGTGCGCACGACCGGCCGCGCCGAGTTGCCGGCGACCGCGCAGCTGGATTTCAGCGGCCAGTCGCGCGAATACCTGCAGTCGGGCAGCGCGGTGTTGTTCACCTTCGCCATGGCGCTGCTGATCGTGTTCCTGGTGCTGTCGGCGCAGTTCGAGAGCTTCCTGCATCCGCTGGTGATCATGCTGACGGTACCGCTGGCGGTATTTGGCGCGCTGCTCGGCCTGTACCTGTTCGGCAAGTCGCTCAATCTTTTCAGCCAGATCGGCATCGTGATGCTGGTCGGACTTGCTGCAAAGAATGGAATTCTCATCGTGGAGTTCGCCAACCAGCGACGTGATGCCGGATTGACGGTGATCCAGGCCATCCTCGATTCGGCCGCCACGCGCATGCGGCCGATCCTGATGACGTCGATTGCGACGATCGCCGGCGCCATGCCGCTGATGCTCGCGACCGGCGCCGGCGCCGGCAGCCGCACGACGATTGGCGTGGTCGTTGTCTTCGGTGTCGCCCTGTCGACGCTGCTGTCGCTGTTCGTGGTGCCGGCGTTCTACCTGCTGCTGGCTCCACATACCCGTCCACCCGACGCGCGGACGCAGGAGCTCGACCGGCTCGACCGCGATACGCCGTCGGTCGAGCGCGAAGCCGGATCCTGAGCGGTATGCTCGTGAGCGCGCGGTAGACTGCCGGCCCGCCTGCGGCCATCGACCATGCAACGCAACAACGACGACAAGCCGCCGAGCCCGTGGCGCACGCCGCCTCTACGGACTGCAGCCCCGCCGCCAGCCCTCGATCCGATGCCGGTCCGCGAGCAGCGCGATGTCGAACTTCGGCTCTATGGTTTGAATGCCGTGAATGCGGTGTTCGCGAGGCGGCCCGATGCGATCCGCAAGGTCTACCTGCTCGAGGCGCGCATCCCGAAGGTGCAGCCCCTGCTCAAGTGGTGCGTGACCCACCGAATCGGGTATCGCGTCGTCGACGAGACCGACCTGCAGAAGCTCGCGTCCAGTTCCCACCACGAAGGCATCGTCGTCGATGTGTTGCGCGAAGAGCCGCAGTCGCTGACCGCCTGGCTGCGTGACCTCCCGGCGGGCCCGCAATGCGCGGTGTGGCTGGACGGCGTCGGCAATCCGCACAACCTCGGCGCGATCCTGCGTTCGGCCGCGCATTTCGGCGCCGGCGCGGCGCTGTTGCCCAAGCATTCGACGCTGGCGTTGTCGGGCGCTGCGGCGCGCGTTGCCGAAGGTGGCGCCGAGCACGTGCCCTTCGTGCGCCTGGGTCGGGAGGACAATGCCATCGCGCAGCTGCATGGCGCCGGTTTCCAGCTCGCCGCAACCGTGGTCCGAGGCGGCACCGCGCTGTTTTCGACACCGGTGCCCGAG
>JAQGOI010000022.1 GCA_028293685.1 Lysobacteraceae bacterium
CGGTTGGCGTCAGCGTGAGTTGCATCGGGGCATCGATCGGCCGGCTACCACGGCCGTGCAGCCAGTACGACAGCAGGCGGGCGGTACTGCCTTCGGCACGCAGCGCCGCCTTGAGCAGGATCGCGAGGGCGCTGTGGTCGGGATGGGAATCGAGCACGCTGGGCATGGCGATGCACGTCGGCTTGTGCTGACGCAGCAGCGCGCGCAGCTGCGCGACGCTCGTTTCGCCGTCATGCACCAGCCGTGCCGTCAGGCCTTGGTCGCGCCATTGCAGGAACTCGACGTTGTCTTCAGCCACTCCCAGCGTGCGCAACGCCGCGCGCGCCTCGCCGGTGCGCAACGCGGCCCAGCGCGTGATGGCATCGGTGTCCAGCCGCCAGCGCCTTTCGGACCAGCGTTGCGGCCAGGGATTGCTGTCGCCGTTGGTGGCGATGACGACGTGGACCTGCGCCCCGGACGCCAACGCCCGTTGGATCAGGCCGCCACAAGCCAGGCTTTCGTCGTCCGGATGCGGCGCGAATACCAGCAGCCTGTCGGAGGGAACGAAGACGATTTCCATGCCTTACTGCTCCCCCGTCCAAGGCAGCAACCTGGCTGCCGGCTGCCACACCAGCGCATAGCGACCGGAGCGGGGAACCGTCAGGGCATGGGGGCCGGCGGGCAACCAGCGGGGTTCGACATAGGCGCTGCCGTCGAGACGCGCGCTGTATGGATCGGAGCCAGACCCTGTCGCAAGCGCGTAGGAACCAGGCAGCAGGATGTGTGCAGGCGCGGTGACGTTGTCGCCCAACAGTCCGAAATCGTGACCAGCCACCATCAATCCATTCCTCACCGGCAGGTACGTGGCGGATACGAATTGCGCATCCTTCACAGGCAGCCATCCTAACCACACCACGTAGGTTTTCGTTGTCACGAGCCGTTGCGGAATGTCGTCGACGATGAGGCCGCGTTCAATGCGCGCCCGGGTGATGCCCTCCAGCGCGAAATAGAACGGCCGCATCCGGTAGATGGATGCGCCCTTGTCGTCCATGACGAAATCCCGGTCGGAGGTTGTCGCCAGCACATCGGCCAATGTGGCGCGCTGCTGCGCCAGGAGGTCGCGCGAGGGCGGGTTCCTGTGCAACATCAGGGCGAACCCGGCGATCGCCAGCGGCAGTGGCAGCCAGGCAAACGAGGGGCGGCTGTTCGTCTGCCACCACCCGGCCAAGCCAAGCGCAAGCAGCGGTATGGAGGGCAGCATGTCCTGCCGGGATAGCAGCGGCCAGGTGCCGAACAGCAGCAGCATGTACGCAACGGCCGAGGCGACGACGATGGCGCGCCGCGCCGACAGCGGTGCGTCATCGGCTGAATGCACGGCGCGACGGACGAGCAACGCCAGCACGCCGAGCAACAGCAACATCAACGGCATGCGCCAGTGCGCGCCGTGGGTACGCCCGAGTCCGGGCAGCATGTTGTGCGCCACTACGCCGTAATGCATTGCAAGCAGACCGCCGCGCAGGGCGACCCAGCCCACGATCAGTAACGGAACGATGGCGGCGCCACCCAGGACCGCGCCCAGGCTGCGAAGGCACGTTGTCGGTGACGGCCGATGGTGACGCGGCAAGGACGCCGCGACGAAGACCCAGGCAATGGCCAATCCGGCGGCCAGCAGCGACGTCTTCATCGAGACGGCAAAGGACGTCCCGAGCAACAGCCCGAACCAGAAGGCGCGCCGTACCGTCCAACGGCCGGACGTGGCGCACGCAACCGTCGCGATCCACACCATGGCCCACAAAGCGTCGGTACGGAACGTGCCGGCTTCGCGCAGATACGGAGGACACGCGCAGATGAGCAGAAGCGCCCAAAGCGCGACACGCCCGCCCCACAATCGGCGCCCGATGAACGCGACCATGGCCAGTGCGGCAACCGCAACCGGAATGATCGCGATCCGCAGCCATGTCAACACGTACGACGTTTCACCCATCGCGCGTAACAGCGGGGCGTAGAGCATGTGGAACAACGGCGCATGGTTGTCGAACACGTCGCGATAGGGCACCAATCCCTGGCTCCATGCCCACACGACGTGTGCATGCTGTGGTTCGTCAGAGTTCAGCGGGATGCTGTTGACCAATGCCAGTCGAAGGCAGGCGTACGCCAGCAGCACGATGCCCAGGCCCCAGTTGTCGAGCAGCCGGCCCCTCGTTGTCGGCCATCGTGCGTTCACGGGCACGGAAACCCAATGTACTCAGCCGCTGGCGACATAGTGGACGGCAACATTCGCGCCGGCATCAGCGCGTCGCGGCCGGAGAATGTTGGGCGAGCGCCTCGAGCACTGCCTGCCCGTACCGTTCCAGCTTGCCGACGCCGACACCGCTGACGGTGGCAAGCTGGTCGAGATCCGCCGGCTGGCACAGCGCGATATCGCGCAGCGTGCTGTCGTGGAATATCACGTAGGCCGGAACGCTCTGGGCACGCGCCGCTTCGCCACGCCACTGGCGCAGCGATTCGAATCGCGCGCTGGCATCGGCTGGAAGCTGAGCCGCGTTGCTGCCGGCGCCGCCCTTGGCACGTTCACGCCGCCGGGATGCCGCTGGAGGCTCGGTGCGCAGGCTCAGCGTGCGCGCACCCTTGAGCACGCTTGCGCTGTCGCTGGTCAAGCGCAGCGCGCCGTGACCCTCCACGTCCACGTCCAGCAGTCCCGTTGCGACCAGTTGTCGGAACACGCCGCGCCATTGCCGGGCGTCCAGGTCACTGCCGATTCCGTAGGTCGTGAGCGACTGGTGCGCGTGCTGCCGGATCTTCGCCGTGTCGGCACCACGCAGCACATCGATCAGGTGTGCCGCACCGAAGCGCTGACCGCTGCGGTACACGCACGACAAGGCTTTTTGCGCGGCGACGGTGCCGTCCCAGCTTTGCGGCGGTTCCAGGCAGTTGTCGCAACTCGCACAGGCGCCGCCGTGCGCTTCGCCGAAGTACGACAGCAACGTCTGGCGACGGCATCCGGTGGATTCGCAATAGCCGATCAGCGTGTCGAGCTTGCTGCGTTCCAGCCGCTTGCGTTCATCGCCGGCATCGGAGTTTTCGATCATGCGCTGCAACAGGACCGCGTCGCCAAGACCGTAAGCGAGCCAGGCTTCGGAGGGTTCGCCGTCGCGCCCGGCACGACCGGTTTCCTGGTAATAGCCTTCGAGCGATTTCGGCAGGTCCATGTGCGCGACGAAGCGCACGTCGGGTTTGTCGATGCCCATGCCGAAAGCAATCGTGGCCACCATGACGATGCCGTCCTCGCGCAGGAAGCGTCGCTGGTTGGCGGCACGCACCCCGGCATCCAGCCCCGCGTGATAGGGCAGGGCGCTGATGCCGCGAGCCGAGAGCGCGGCGGCGGTTGCATCCACCTTGCGTCGCGACAGGCAGTACACGATGCCCGATTCGCCACGGTGGCCATCGAGGAAGAGCTCCAGCTGGCGCCGGCTGTCGTGTTTCTGCACGACCGTGTAGCGGATGTTCGGGCGATCGAAGGAGCTGACGAACTGCTGTGCGTTTTCCAGCGCAAGGCGCTCGACGATCTCGCGTCGCGTCGGCGTGTCGGCCGTTGCGGTTAGCGCGATGCGCGGAACCTGCGGCCAGCGTTCGTGCAGCAGGGTCAGCTGCCGGTATTCGGGGCGGAAGTCGTGGCCCCATTGCGAGACGCAATGCGCTTCGTCGATCGCGAACAATGCGATCGTTGCCTGGTCGAGCAGCGACAGGAAACGCGGCGTCAGCAACCGCTCCGGTGCCACGTACAGCAGATCCAGCGCGCCGTCGAGCAGCTGCCGTTCGGTCGCCGCCGATTCACCGGCGTTCTGGCTTGAATTCAGGAAGGCGGCACGCACGCCGAGCTGGCGCAACGCCTCGACCTGATCCTGCATCAGCGCGATCAGCGGTGAAATGACGATGGCCGTGCCGTTGCGCAGCAAGGCCGGCAGCTGGTAGCACAGCGACTTGCCACCGCCAGTGGGCATCAGCACCAGTGCGTCGCCACCGTCGGCGACGTGGGAGACGATGCGCGCCTGCTCGCCGCGGAAGCTGTCGTAACCAAAAACGTGGCGAAGCTGGGTAAGTGCGGCGTCGGACATGCGGCTAGGGTAACAAGGTGCGGAAGTGCGGGCGGTAACCCGGCGCGTCCGGATCACCTGCTCGCGCGTCGGCGAACACCGCACTCGCTGCCGCGTCCCCGGGAACGGTTTCCCCGTGTTTAGCCGCGCGTCGACCCGCGCGCGGCTGCGATCAGGCCGGACACTTCGCGCATGTCGGAAAGCGTCCGCGCTTCGGCCGAGGCGCCGCTGATCAGCGTCGCTGCCGTCGCCAGCGCGGCGCGGCGTTTTGCCGGCTCCCCTCCGCTGGTGAGGGAGCTGACGTAGAGCGCGTAGGCGTAGCCATACCGGAACGACGTCGTCTGCGCGCCCAGCTGCTGCTCGTGCTGGTAGTAGTCGAGCGCTGGCTGCAGGGTGGCCCGCGCTTCTGCGCTGCGGGACTGCATCGCGAGTGCCTGCGCGAGGACGGCGCGG
Organism: Lysobacteraceae bacterium; assembly: GCA_028293685.1. Lineage (GTDB taxonomy): Bacteria > Pseudomonadota > Gammaproteobacteria > Xanthomonadales > Xanthomonadaceae > Cognatiluteimonas. The sequence continues at coordinate 4,527 of JAQGOI010000022.1, forward strand.
GCGCGCGAGGATTCATCGCGCGGGTCGGCGTTCGAATTGGGGTCGAAAGGCATGGCCAGCCACCGGCGTGCCAGGCTCTCGGCCTGCGCATGGCGCCCTAGCCGGAGGGCTGCCCACGATGCGGTGCGCACGCTCGCCCGCAGGTAACTGTCCCGGTTGAGGCTTGCGCCCAGGTCCTTGGCGGGGATCACGACCTTGTCGATACGGTCCATCGCCGCCGTGGCATTGCGCAGCGCGGCTTCGGAATCGCCTTCGATCAGCTGCAGGCGAGCGCGCACTATCTGCTCCGAGTTGCCAAGGATTTGTCGCCGTGGCGACCCTGCCGGAAACGTGGCCATGAACTCGATGACATCGCGAACGTACGACCGCATCGACTGCTCGGCCGCCGCCTTCTCGCCGGCCCGCGCCTGCAGCATTGCCAGCAACGCCCACCGGCTCCACACCACCGGAGCAAGGCTGGAAGGCCGCCGCTTGTCCTGCGCCAAAGCGAGCGTCGCGCGCATCGCGGCCATCGCCTGCGTCACTTGGCCACGCTCGACCAGCAGGTCGGCAGACTGCCCCTTGCCGCCCGCCCAGAAGAGCCAGGAGGCGAGGTCGGCGGGATTGAAGCGCACGAGGTCCTCGCCGGCCTGCGCCGCCCGGTTGGCGTAGTCGGCCGCGGCCGCATCGTCGTGTCGGCGCGCGGCCAGGTCGCCCAGCAGTTGCGCGGCGTAATAGCGGTTGCCCAGGGAGCGCAGATCGTTCGGCCGCTGCGCGAGCACCTTCTCGGCCAGGTCGAAGACTTGCTGCTCGAGAGTCTGTGCCTCGGCGACCCGGTCGAGGTCGAGCAGATGGCGCGCCTCGGAATCCGCGATGTCGGCATACGCCGCGGCGGCGTTGAGATCGGTGAGATCCAGCGCACCCAGTGCCTTGAGCACCCGGCGCGCCTCCTCGCAGGTGGCGACGCCCATGGCTTTGTCGGGCTGGGTATGGCTGAGGTAATTGAGCGTGTTCGCGTAAATCAGCTTGGCCTGGCGCGATCCGGCCGGCGCACGCGTCAGCGGACGCAACAGGTCGGCGGCTTTGCCCAACAACTCGGCGTCGCTGCGGCTGGCATTGCCGACGCCACCGGTACCCAGGTCGTAGTACGCCAAGGCCAGGCCGATGGTGACGGCGTCGCCGTGGTCGCCGCGCGCGTGCAGTTTTTCGAAAATCGCGCGCGCCCGGGTCAGGTTCCTGCGCGCGCCGTCGAGGTCGCCGCTGCCGTTCTGGGCTTCGCCCTCGCGGATCAGTGCCATCGCGCGATAGGTGTCCGTTTTTGGCGTCACCAACCCGGCGGGAAGGCCGTCGTAATAGCCGACCGTCTTGTGCGCGAGTTTGCCGAGGGTGTCGAGCCGCCCGGTCGGCTCGAGCTCGGCGTAGAAATCCTCGATCAGGAATCCGACCAGCTTCTCGGCATCGCTGCGCGATTTCTGCGCTTCGGCTTCGGCAACATTCGCGCGGCGCATGCTGGACAGGCCGAATATGGCGCTGGCGACCGAGATCAGCGCCAGCACCGCGCACACGCCTGCGATCGTGCGTGCGCGCACCAGCGCGCGATGGGTGGCGGCCTCGCGCTCGCGCTGCGCGGCCAGCTGCTGCTGTGCGGCATCGCGCGCTTCACGCTCCTGGCGCAGGTTTCGGCTGGCCAGGACGACGCCGGCGAGCACATCGTGGGTGAGTTCCACCCGGCGCATGTCGAGGCGCTCTTCTATCCGCAACAGACGGCGGTCGACGAGTTTTGCGAGCGAATCGGGCGCTGCGCCCGCCGCGGCGAGCGCCTTCACAAGACGCTCTTCCGCAAGACTCTCGCGATAGCCCGAATCGGTGAGCAATTCGTCTTCGATCACGCGTCGCACGCCTTCAGGCTGGTCGGCGAGCGCGCGTTCATAGAACTCGGTGAGGATCGTGTCGCGCGAACCCGCGAGCAGGTCGGCGGAGATCTCGCTTCGTCCCTGCGCCTGGCGCACGGTGTTCAACTCGCGGCACACCAGGCTGAGCAGTGCGGGTTCGATCTCGGCGTTTGCCAACTCCGAGCCGCCGGCGACGAAGCGCACGATCGACTCGGCCACTTCGCGCGATACCAGACGGCCGCCGGGCACGATGACGGCGCTCAGCGCCTGCGCACCGTTCATCCGGGCCAACCGCATCCGGTTCTGAGTAATCGACGGCATGCTGGCTTTCACACTTTCGAGGTGTGCCAGGTAATCCTCGCGCAGCGCGATCAGGACGCGGTAATCGGCGCGCGCGAAATCGAAATCGCCTGCCGCGCTGTCGTCGTTCTCGATGCGCGCTTCGAGCGTTGCCGGCGGCCGATTCTCGACCAGATCGGCGAGGTCTTCGAGGAATTGGTTGGCACGAATGCGTCCGGCGTCGTCCGCCTGGGCGAGAGTGAAGATCTCCTCGAACTGGTCGAAGATCAGCAACGGGATCAGCGGACGCCCATCCGCGTCGCGCAGCAGGTCACCGCGGTGATGCAGGAACTCCCACAGCGATTCGCCCTCGATGGCCGCGCCAGGGCGGGTCCAGTGACCGGCCGCTTCGGTGGCCTTGAAAATCGCCTGCTTGATCTGTTCGGACGGCGATGGCGAGTCGGGCGCGTAGTCGATGCGTACGTAAACCGGGCAATAGCCCTCGGCGCGCAGCCGCGGCACGATGCCGGCGCGCAACAGCGACGTCTTGCCAAGGCCGGACTGGCCGAACAACACCGTCAGCAACTTGCGTTGCACGCGGCGCGCAAGCTCGGCGGTTTCCGCGTCGCGGCCGTGGAAATAGGCGAGCGTTTCCTCGGAATAAGAGAACAGCCCCAGCCACGGATTCTGCGGATCGACCATTCCCGCGGCTTCGCCGTCCGCCGGGCTCACGGCCGGCTCCCGCTGAACAGCCCCTGGAGCCGCTGCAGGAATTCCGGCGCGGGCTCCCCGCCCGGGATACGGACGATGTGCAGGGCCTTGAACTGCTCGGGCACCAGCGCCTCGGCTTCGGATGTTTCGTCGATGCACACCGGCACGATGAACTTTGCGCCATCGGCGAGGTTGCGGGTGCGGTCGACCGCATAACTCCATTCGCGGCGGAAGTACGCTTCATGCCGGCGCTGGGTGGCCGCCGAGATGACCGGCAGGAAATAACTGCAGCGCGCGATGTTCGCGCGGATCTTGCGATCGTAATCGTCGCCGCCTTCGAGCCGGTCCAGGTCGAACCATGTCGTCAACCCCGCGGCGTCCATCGCTGCCTTGAGCCGCTGCACGGCGGGGAGATCCTCGCGCGCGTAACTGATGAAGATCGCGTTCTCAGGCATCTCGCGCGATGGCGGCATGAACCGCTGTGGTGCGCTGCCGCCGTTCGATGGCAAGGCGGGTCGCTGGCGCGCCGACCAGCGCGCGTGCAGTTCAGCGACGAACGCCTCGGCGCCGCCGTAGACGCGCGTACGCACGCTGACCTGCTGCAGGAACGCCACCAGGCGCCCGTCCTGCATGGTGTGGTCGTCGGCGAAGACTTCGCTGACGTCGCGCGGATCGGACAAACGTCTGCGCTTGGCCATGCGCAGGAACAATCGCGCCAGCCAGTTGGAAAAATCGCTTCCGATCAGCAGCAGGTGGTTGTGCTCGAGCTCGTGAAAGAGTTTCTCCGGCGTCAGGTGTTCGGATTGCAACGCGCAGATGAACTCGAGCATGTCCTCGTCGGACACGACGTACGTCGGCGAGGCGGACAGTTTGCCGAGCAGGTGGTAGAGCACGGTGCGCTGCAGCTGGCTGCGCTCGACGGGCAGGTCCGCTACCCGGTTCGGCGCGTAGGCGATGACCTCGGTCGACGGCTGGCCGCCGTGGCGCTCCAGGTTGAGCGCCTGTTCGAGCAGCGGATCGAACGTCGTGGTGACGAACAGGTCGAAATCGGTGATCTGCGCGAGTTGCCGCAGTGCCAACGGCGGTTCGAACTGCACTTCGCGCAGGATCGAGCGCAGTCGCGTATAGGCTTCCTCGCGCCGCCCGTGCTGGCCCAGGAAGCAGCACACGACATCGTTGAGGGTGAGCGGCTGGGGCAGTCCGACGATATCGACGGAAAGCCGCGCAGCGAGTTTTTCGGCGAGCCATTCATACAGCGGCCGCAGGCCGCGATCGGTCTGCACGCGCAGCAGGTCGGGCCCGATGATCGGGATGACCCTTCGCTCCTCGATGTAGTT
>JAQGOI010000227.1 GCA_028293685.1 Lysobacteraceae bacterium
CGGGCGATTGTACGCCGCAAGGTCACCAGCTCGCCCCGCATCGCCCGCCGCGCAAACGCGGACGTATTCCAGAACCAGCCGCGTGCCGCCAGCGGCAACGCTGCACCAGCCCAATCACGACATGGTCGAGCAGGCGGATGTCGACCGCGCCGCGATGCAATCCGGGTGCCGCGCCGACGCGCGATGAAAACTCACCTGCAGACCTTGGCGACTCAGACCCAGCCGCGACTGGCCAGGGACACTGCTGCGCCATCGCCAATCACGAAATGATCGAGCAGGCGGATGTCGACGAGCGCCAACGACTGCTTCAGGCGCGCGGTCACCGCGCGATCGGCGGCACTGGGCTCGGAGCTGCCGCTGGGGTGGTTGTGGCCGACGATGATCGCCGCGGCGTTGTGCGCCAACGCGCGCCGGACCACTTCGCGCGGATGGACTTCGGCGCCGTCGACCGTACCGCGGAACAGTTCCTCGAAGGCCAGCGCGCGATGGCGCGTATCCAGGAACAGCGCGGCGAACACTTCCTGGGGATGGCCGCGCAGGCGCTGGGAAAAGTAGCGACCGGCAGCGCCGGGGTCGGTCAACGCCTCGCCGCGCTCCAGGCCGGCCGCGAGGTAGCGGTTGCACAACTCCAGTGCGGCCGACAGCTGGCACGCGCGCGCCGGCCCGATCCCCGGCAATTTCGCCAGATCGGTGGAGCTGCGCTCGAGCAGCGTTCGCAGTGGCCCGTGCGCGGCGAGCAGGTTGCGGGCAGTGGCGACCGCGTCCTGCCCGCGCAGGCCCGAGCCAAGGAACAACGCCAGCAATTCGGCATCCGAAAGCGTGGCCGCACCGCGGGCGAGGAGCTTTTCGCGGGGACGCTCGAGCACTGGCCAGTCGCGGATATGCATGACTGCAGACTGCTCCGCGCCACGCCATGCCGGCATCGGGTGTCGGTGACGCTTCGGGTAAGCTAAACACCGCACGCGTTGTAAGGAATTTCCGACCCGCGATGGCTTCGTCCAGCCTCCAACTGCAAGACCGGCGCATCGTGCTGGGCGTGTGCGGCGGCATTGCTGCCTACAAGGTGGTCGAGCTGGTGCGTCGCCTGGTCGATGGCGGTGCGCAGGTGCAGGTCGTGATGACCGCCAATGCGTTGCACTTTGTCGGCGCTGCGAGCTTCCAGGCGGTCTCCGGGCGACCGGTGCGAAACGCGTTGTGGGACGAGGCCGCCGAGGCCGCGATGGGCCATATCGAACTGGCACGCTGGGCGCAGTCGGTGCTGATCGCGCCGGCCACCGCCAACACGCTGGCCAAAGTCGCCCACGGATTCGCCGATGACCTGCTGAGCACGCTGTGCCTGGCGACGACGGCGCCGCTGGTCGTGGCGCCGGCGATGAACCACCGCATGTGGTCGCATCCGGCAACTCAGGCGAATCTGGCGACGTTGCGTGCCCGCGGCGTTCAGGTCATCGGCCCCGACGACGGACCGCAGGCCTGCGGCGAGTTTGGCCCCGGCCGCCTGCGCGAACCCGAAGCCATCATCACCGAGTTGCTGGAGGCGATTCCTTGACGGCTTCGCTGCGCGGTTTGCGGATCGTGGTCAGTGCCGGTCCGACGTACGAGGACATCGATCCCGTGCGCTTCCTGGGCAACCGCAGCAGCGGCAAGATGGGCTTCGCCATCGCCGCCAGCGCAGCGCGGCGCGAGGCCGACGTGGTGCTCGTCGCCGGGCCGGTCGCGCTTGCGACTCCTGATCGTGTCCGCCGCGTCGATGTGCGCTCCGCAGCGCAGATGCGTGTGGCGGTGCTCGCGGCATTGCCGGCCGACATCTACATCGCGGCGGCCGCCGTGGCCGATTTCGCGCCACGCCATCCGTCCGCGCTCAAGCTCAAGAAGTCCGACACCGGCGACACCTTGCTGCTGGAGCTGGTACGCACGCCCGACATCCTCGCCGAGGTGGCCGCGCACCTGCCGCGACCGCGACTGGTGGTCGGGTTTGCGGCAGAAACCCATGAACTCGGGCGCTATGCGCAAGGCAAGCTGCGCGACAAGAAGGTCGACCTGATCATCGCCAACCAGGTCGGCATGCCGGGCAGCGGTTTTGAAAGCGACGACAACATGCTGACGGCGTTCGATCACCATGGCAGCCACGCGCTTGGCAGCGGGCCCAAGACCGAGCTCGCCGATGCATTGCTGGATCTGGTCCACGAGCGCCTGGGCGACGGCGATGCGACATCGGCAACCGATCCGCTGGCGCACAGGCAACGATGAGCCACGCGCTCCAGGTCAGGTTGCTCGACCCACGCTACGGTGCACTCTGGCCGCTGCCCGAGTACGCCACGACCGGCAGCGCGGCGCTGGACCTGCGGGCCGCCGTGGAAGCGCCGTTGTCGCTGGCACCAGGCGACGCTGTTCTGGTGCCCTCCGGGCTCTCCATCCATATCGCCGATCCGGGCCTGTGCGCGCTGGTCCTGCCGCGTTCCGGGCTGGGGCACAGACACGGCATCGTCCTGGGCAATGGCACCGGCCTGCTCGATGCCGACGACCAGGGGCCGTTGCTGATCAGCGTTTGGAACCGCGGCGCCGATGCGTTCACCATCGAGCCGGGCGATCGCATCGCGCAGTTGCTGCTGGTGCCGATCGTGCGTGCCGACCTGCAAGTGGTGGATACTTTCGAGAACAGCTCACGCGGCAGTGGCGGTTTCGGCCACACCGGCGTGCGCTGACAGGGGAACACGATGACGGATGTGATCAAGCGGCGCGTACGCCTACCCACGGCACACCTGCGGCCGGCGTTGCCGATTGTTGGTGCCGCCTGCGTGGTGCTGGCGCTGTGGCTGGCATGGAGTGGCTGGCAGCAGCTGCAGGACGCCAGCCAGGGCCAGGCGCTGCGGGCTTCGCGCGACCTGGCCGTGAGCGGCACCCAGCACGCCTTGCAGCAGCAGACCGAGCGCCTGCGGGACAAGCTGGCCTCCGCGCCGGTGCAACTGGCGCTTGCCGCAGGCGATCTGGACACGGCGGCGACGCGCATCCAGGCCAGCTGGCCACACGTGGAAAGCGTTGCCGTGTTGCCGGCCGACCTGGAAGCGGCCTACGCGAGCCTGCCGCGCGACGGCTTCGGTCGACTGGCGGTGGCCGAGTCCGCACTGGTGGCAAAAGCCCCGGTCGCGCGCATTGGCAAGGACGGCGCGCCAAAGCTGCTGCTTGCCGCACCGGCAAAGGCCGGCGACCGCCTGGTCGGCGTGGCTTACGTGCGCCTGCCGCTGGGCTTGGCCACCGATGCCATTCAGGCCGCCAACATTGAGGGCGGCAGCTACCTGGCCCTGCGCGAGGGCAATTACACCGTGCTCGAGCGCGGCAACGCCCGCTTGTCCGATGCCGCCGAAGCCATGGCCGTCAAGGTGCCCGGCAGCGACCTGCGCGTTGCCGCCAGCCTGCCTGATCCCACGCAGGCAGCCTTTGGCCTGGGCGCCATGGCCGCGTTTGTCGCCGCGGCAGTGCTGCTGGGCGTCGGCATCCTGAGCCTGCTCGCCTTCCGGCGCGGATACGGTCTGGGCGAAGGCACGCACACACACGCCAGTGACGGCGAACCGACGCTGGCGCAGACGATGCAGCAGGTCCCCGCCGCCGCGCGGCCGCTGCCGGTGCGCGAGCCGGTCGTGGAGACCAAGGCCGTCACGGTCAAGATCGACCGCGGCATCTTCCGCGCCTACGACATCCGCGGAATCGTCGGACAGACGCTCGATGCCAGCGTGGCCGAACTGATCGGGCATGCCGTCGGCACGCTGATGTTCGAGAAGGGATTGAACGACATCGTGGTCGGTCGCGATGGACGCCTGTCGGGCCCTGACCTGGTCGCGGGCTTGATCGAAGGCCTGCGCAAGGCCGGCCGCAACGTGATCGACATCGGCCTGGCACCGACGCCGGTGGTGTACTTCGGCGGGTTCCACCTGCGCACGGGTTGCGGCATCGCCGTTACCGGCAGCCACAACCCGCCGGACTACAACGGCTTCAAGATCGTGGTCGGCGGAGATACCCTGTTCGGCGACGCCATCACCGACCTGTACGCGCGCATCGCCGAAGACCGGCTGCACACCGCCGGCACGCCGGGCGGGTTGTCGCAGCGCGACATCGGTGGCGACTACGTCGCCCGGATCACCGCTGATGTGCAGATCGACCGCCGCCTGAAGATCGTCGTGGATGCCGGCAACGGCGTCGCCGGCGCCCTCGGCCCGCGCGTACTGGAAGCCATCGGCGCCGAAGTCACGCCGCTGTATTGCGACATCGACGGCACGTTCCCCAACCATCATCCCGACCCGAGCGAACCGCAGAACCTGCAGGACCTCGTGCAGATGGTGCAACGCCTGGATGCGGATCTGGGCATCGCGTTCGACGGCGACGGCGACCGCCTGGGCGTGGTGACGCGCGATGGCGAAACGATCTATCCCGATCGCCTGCTGATGCTGTTCGCGGCCGATGTGCTCGAGCGCAACCCGGGCGCGGTGATCGTGTATGACGTCAAGTGCACCGGCCGCCTGCCCGGACAGATCCTGCGCTTCGGTGGCAGTCCGTTGATGTGGAAAACCGGACATTCGCTGATCAAGGCCAAGATGCGTGAAACCGAGGCCGAGCTCGCTGGGGAGATGAGCGGCCACTTTTTCTTCGCCGAGCGCTGGTATGGCTTCGACGACGGCATCTATGCCGCGGCGCGGCTGCTGGAGATCCTGGCGGCGCGTCCGGAAACGCCGACCGAGCAGCTCAATGCACTGCCCAACGGGGTGTCCACGCCTGAGCTCAAGGTCGATGCGCCCGACGGCGATCCGCACGCGTTCGTCGAGCGTTTTCGCGCCGCCGCCAAGTTCGTGGGCGGCCGCAGTTCAAACATCGACGGCTTGCGCGTCGACTGGCCTGATGGTTGGGGGCTGGTGCGCGCGTCGAACACGACGCCGGTGCTCGTGATGCGGTTTGATGCCGACACGCAGGCGGCGTTGTTGCGCATCCAGGCCGCGTTCCGCGAGCAGCTGCTTGCGGTCAAACCGGATCTGGAATTGCCGTTCTAGCGCACTACGCGGCGCGCACATCCGGATTGAGCGAGTAGCTGCCCCACACGACCGCCTCGGCGAGTACGTGGCCGTGCATCGCGCCCCAGACAGCGGCGGCATCGAAGTTGTCTGCCACCGGCAGATGCGCGACATCCAGGGCGAACAGGCGGAAGAAATACCGGTGCGGGCGCAGGTCGTTGAACGGCGGACCGGGGCCGTCGTAGCCGCGGTATTCGCCAGCCATGGCCGGATCCCCGGCGAACCAGCCGGTGTAGTCGTTGCGGCCCTGGCGGGCGCCGTGCGGACCTGGCGGCCGCGCCTTGCCATGTGCGGTCACGCCATCGCTGCAGCTGCCGGCAGCGATCGCGCGCAGCTCGGGCGACAGGTCGACCATCAGCCAGTGCACGAATCCGGTGCGCGGTTGCTCGACCGGGATCTGCACATCGGTGCGCCCCACCGTGGCAGCATCCGTGGGTGCATCAGTGTCGATGCACAGCAGCACCAGCGAGCGCGCGCCGTCGGGCACGTCGCTCCAATGCAACTCGGGATTGCGGTTGCCACCGAACCCGCCCGGCGCGCCGAACGCGAACTCTGGCGGTATGGAGCCTCGGGGCTGGAAACTGACGCTGGCGATCTGCATGACGACTCCCTGCTCGTTCCGGCTATTCGTACCCGAGCCGACGTGCGACCGGCGTCAGGATGGCGATCGGTTCGGCCAGTGCGTCGGCATAAGCGCGCCAGTGTCCTGCGGCGAACCGCGGCGGCGGCGTGACCGCGGCGGGCGGCAACGGCGTCTGGATTGCGGTGCCCACCAGTTCCGCCAGCGCCTGGGGGTCGTCGAGCACGGCGTCCAGTCGCAGCACGCTGTGGGGATAGAGGTCCTGCTCGTGCAGGTCGGCGACCTGGTCGAGAACACGTGCCAGCCACTCCGCCGCCTCGGTCGGCGACCGCATCGCAAGCGGTGGTACGGCGGCCCCGTACGCCAGCCAGTCCAGCAGCAGGTCACGCGGATCACGCAACGCGATCAGGAGCAAACCACTGGGTGCGTGCGCCCGCAGGCCGAGCAGCAGCAGGTTGTCCCAGTACGGGAGCCAGTCGATGATCTGGCCATCGGCGATCCCGCGTGCCGGCAGGCCGTCCTGCCATTGCCTGACGACATCCGCTGGCGCCATGGCGCCATTGGCAAGCTCCGCGATCGCATCGAAGCGCTGGAAGGCGTCGCGCGGCGGGCTCGGCCCGAAGCGGTCGGAGCGGAACGCCGGCAACGTGCCGGCCAGAACGCCCGCGACGCGCTCCACCGCCGAGCCCGGCGGCCCCCACAGCAACGCGATCGGCGCTGCGTCCGCCGCGATGGCCGGCGCGGCCCAGGCGTCGGGAGTGGTTCCGGGTTGCCAAGGCGCAAGACGATTGGCCGCCGTCTCCGCATGCAGTCGCATCCAGCTCGCGACCGCGGCCGCCGACTGGCCGGCACGGTCCTGCGCCAGACCCAGCCAACCGATCAGCAGGCGTTGACCCTGGGGCGTGGCCGCACCCGCCAACAACTGCTCGACGCGCGCGATCGCAGCGGCCGGATTGTGGGCCAGCAGGCCTTCGATCAGGCGGAATTCGGCGCTGCTGCGGCCCGGCTCCAAGGCCACGATGCGTTCGGCGAGCGCCAGCGCCGCGTCGGATTCTCCGGCCTGATCATGCAGTGCCATGCGCGCTTCCAGTGCCGGAATCGCATCGGGCGTGGTGGTCAGCCAGCGCGCAACCACGGCTAGGGTGGCGTCGCTGCCGGGGGCCTCGAGCGCAAGGCGCGCCTGCCACAAGTCGACGACCTCCGGCGATGTCGCCAGGGCGGCATCCAGCGTTGACCGTGCCTGCCCGGCGTCGCCCAGCCGGCGCCAGGCCTCCATCAATGCGGCCAACGTGCGCGGCTCCCGGGGTTCGGCGCCCAGGGAATCGCGCAACCAGGGCAGCGCACGCTCGGGACGACCGGCGGCCAGCTCGAGTTCGCCGGCGATGCGACGCAGGCCCGGCGTGGCGCGCGCCGGATCGGCGAGCAACGGAGCGAGCTCCTGCACGGCTTCGTCCGGGCGACCCTGCTGGCGCAACAGATCGGCAATCAGCGCGTGCAGGTTGCGCGCGTCGGGGTGGCGGGCGAGCACGTTGCGGAAGACCTGTTCGGCGAACGCGAGATGACCCTGGGCCATGTAGGCGAAGCCCAGCGCGTAGGCGACCTGCGCGTCGTCCGGATACCGCTGCAGGGCCGTGGCCAGGATGATCTGGGCGCGCGCCGGCTCATTGCGCCGCAAGGCCAGCATGCCCTCGATCGCCGACAGTTGCGGATGCTCCGGTACGACGCGGACGGCCAGGCGGCGCAGGCGATCGGCCTCGTCCAGATCGCCGCGACCCAGGGCCAGCTGCGCCTGCAGGACATACGCCCCGAAGAGGTTCGGATCCAGGCCGATGCTGCGCGCCAGAGCCGCCTGCGCGGCGTCGAGTTCGCGCGCGCCGAGCAACAGGCCGGCGCGTTCGAAATGCACCTGCGCATCGTCCGGGGCGAGCGCAATCGCGCGATCCATGCTGGCCAGGGCCTGGTCGTGCTCCCCCGCCGCCTGCTGGGCCACGGCCAGGAGGCGGTGGGCCTGGGCATTGTCCGGGCGCTCGGCGACGGCGTGGCTGGCTGCGGCCAGGGCCTGGGCGTGATCGCCACGGGCCAGCGCATCGCGGATTCCCGCGGAAACATCGGTCGACTCCATCACGCACCCGTCCGGAAAAAAAGCGAGCCGCCGATTGTAGAGGACGCACCCGCGCATCGACCGCTGGCCCGGTGGTCAGCTCACGTAGCGGCCGAGCCGGTCGGCGACCCAGCTTTCGGCGTACCCATCCATCTTCGCGTTGATCAGAAAGCCGCAATGGCCACCGCGCTCGGCCATTTCCACCCGCGCCGAGACCGGCAACCGCAGCGCCGAAAATTCCGCCACCGGGATCACCGGGTCATCGGCGGCCATCAGGATCTCGGCGGGCACCTGCAAGCTGGCCAGGCGCGCGCCGGCGACGGAATAGCCGTCGAAGTACGCATCCAGGCTGGCGAATGCGGTATGCCGCTGCACCAGCCATTCGGTCAGCTGGCGCATGTCGAGCTTGAGCGTGCGGTCGTCGAAGTCATGCTGCTGCGGGAACAGCGCGCGCTTGCGCATCAACGACTCGCGCCATTTGTTTTCGAAATAACGCAGGTAGACCCGCCGGCCACGCTCCATCTGGGCCATCGTCTCGGCCGGGTCCAGCACCGGGCAGACCGCTGCCACGGCCGCCAGCGACAGTCCGGCGGCGGGCGCGCGCAGCGCCAGGCGCAGCGCGAAGTTGCCGCCCAGCGAATAGCCGGCGGCAACCATCGGACTCGCGGGCGACGGACGGAAGCGCGTGGCGATGTCGACGGCGGCATGGACCACCTCGTCGATCCGGTTGGAGTGGAACAGCGCTTCGTTGAGGTGATGGCTTTCACCGTGATCGCGGAAGTTGAGCCGGAACACCGCGAACCCGCGCTGCAGCAGATGGGCCGCGCTCAGGCGCATGTAGCTCGATTCGGTGCTGCCTTCCCAGCCATGCAACAGCAACGCCAGTCCGACCGGAGCCACCCCGGGCACAACGCTGTGCAAGCCGTTCAGGCGCACGCCATCGCCGCCGTCGAGCAGGTGTCCGGTGGTCGTCGCGCCGGTGGCGGCCAGCAGTTCGGCGCCGCGCTGGCGGCGCCATGGGCTTGAGCCGAGCATCGTCTGCACGTGTCCACTGCGCAGCCACCACGGCGGGTGGTATTGGGAATCGCTCAGCATCGCTGCGACGACGCCATCGCCGCGTCAGCCATTCATGGCCTGCACGATGCGCTCGCGCGCCAGCTCCGCGATGCCGCGACGGCCGCCGGATGCGCCCGGAATGATCGGCTCCAGGAACAGCACGTCCGCGCGTCGTGCCGGCTCACCGAGCAGGCGCAGGACGTTGCCGACGAAATGTTCGCCGCGCTGGAAGGCAACGCGGGTCTGCGCGTCGCCACGCTCCCCGTAGCGCAGCGCCACCGGCTGCACCGGCGCGCCGGTTTCCACCGCGGCCAGGAAGATGCGGGCATGGAAGGGACCGATCTGCGCGCCATTGCCGGTGCGGCCTTCCGGAAATACCGCCACCGAACGTCCGGCGCGCAGCCGCGCCAGCATCTCGTGCAGCACGCCACCGAGCGATTCGGTGCTGCCGCGCTGGTGGAAGATGGTCTCGGCGCGGGCGGCCATCCAGCCGACCACCGGCCATCGGGCGATTTCGCGCTTGGCCACGAATCCAACCATGCGCTGGCTGTTGAGCACGACGATGTCGGCCCAGGTGACATGGTTGGCGACGAACAGCGTCGCGCCCGGCAGCGGCAGGCCTTCGCGCCGCAGGCGGAACCCGCACACCCGGACCAGGCCCGCCGACCACAGGCGGATCACGCGATGGTCCAGGCGCTCGCCGCGCACCCGCCAGCCCGCGGTCAGCGGTGAAAGCAGCAGCATCGCCAGCGGCAGATCGATCAGCAGGTGCCACAACAGCAGCGGTACGCGGTAGCCGTAGCGCAGCACACGCGCCACACGGCTTGCCGGTCGCGGCGCGCGGTGTCGTGGAGGCGCGCTGGTGGGGAGCGCGCCGGTCGTGGGCGACGGCTCATTCATGCGTACACGATACGGGATGCCCGCGCGCGCAGCGCGGAACAGGTGGACTGGATGCCGGCTGCCGAAGGCCGGCAGTCGATCGGCGGCGCCCGCTCAGCGGAAGGTGAACAGCCCCGGACGCCACGTACGCGTGTAGCTGCGGGCGGCACCGTAACCGCTGCTGCTGCCGTAGCCAACGCCCATGTCGCGCTCGCGGCGCTCATGCATGCGCTCGACCAGTTCGTCGCGACGGCTGGCCAGCCACTCGGCGCGGCCGACCTTGTCCGGCGCCAGACCGCGGCGCTCGGCTTGGTGCTGCCGGAAGTCACAGAAGTCGTCGTACGCGTCGATCTCGTGCTTGAGCTCGCGCACCGACAGTTCGATCATGACCGCGTCGTCGAGGAATCCCAGCACCTGGACGTGATCGGGAATGATGTCCTCGGGATCGCAGAAGTACACCAGTGCCGAGAGCACGCGGTCCTTGTCTTCTTCGGTCATCGCCCATGCCTGGTCGCGGACCATGGCGATCATGTCGTCCAGACGCAGCAGGCGCTCCAGGATGAAGTCGGGGATGCGCACTTTCTGCGCATCGGCGAGCAGCTTGACCGCGCAGCCGATGATGTCTTCGGCCGACTTGCCTTCGGCCGCCTGCTTCGACTTGGCCATGGCCTCGTTGAAGTGCTCGAGGTCGCGGTCGTTGAGTTCGAAGTTCAGCGAGATCGACATTGCTCGGTCCGGATCGGGAGGGGAAGACGAGCAGACTAGGGCGACAGTCGGCGGTGCGTCAATTCAAGGCACGTGACAGGCCGCCACGCACGGCCACGGGAGGAGTTCAGCGTGGCCGTTGCGGGACCACGGCCAGCGTCAGCCGCGAGACGCACACCAGCCGTCCCGCGGCATCCTCGATCCGGACGTCCCAGACCTGCGTGCTGCGCCCGACGTGCAGCGGCCGCGCCGTGCCGGTGACGATGCCTTCGGCGATGGCAGCCAGGTGGTTGGCGTTGATCTCGATCCCGACGCACAGCGTGTCCGTGTCCACGCACAGATTGCCGGCGCTGCTGCCCAGGGTTTCGGCCAGCGCCGCCGACGCACCGCCATGCAGCAGGCCGTACGGCTGCCGGGTCCGGGCGTCGACTGGCATCGTGGCGCGCAGGAAGTCGGGACCGATCTGCGTGAAGACAATCCCCAGCGACTCGATCGCGGTATTGCGGGACAGCGCGTTGAGCGCCTCCACTGTGGTCTGTCGGCGGGACAGTGGCGAAGCGGCGGTCGCTGTCATCGCGGCACGATACCGCGCCGCGCTCCCGCGCGATCCGGCGGCGTTGCTGGTTGTCGCGCCGCCGGGCGCTGGAATGCGTGCATCGGGACTCTCCCGGACGGCGCGGGAGGAGCGCCCAGCCCGCACCCGGGCGCGCTTAGCCGCAACGAAAACGCGGCTGTCCGTTCCAGCCGGAGACGTACTGGCGCTCGGCGGCATAACCGCTGCTGCGGCCGTAGCCGACGCCGAAATCGCGCTCGCGGTAGGTGCGCGGGGAAACCTGGGCGGCAGGTGCCTTGGAGGTGTTGGAAAGGCGGTAGGCGAGGGGAAGCGTGGGGAGCTGGATGATGTTCATGGTGGCCTCCTGAAGACCGGTGGGTCGGTGTGTTGGTAATGTACAACACCAAACCGACCTCGCCATGGGCCATAAGTCACCCAGCCGATGGCGGCGACGTCCTGGCATGGCGTCGAATGTGGGATACCGTCCGGGCCGGGGGGCGGGTGGCGGGCTACAACACCGGCGCGAAGCCCGCACCGAAGGCAGTGAAGATCCGCGTCAGCACGGTCTTGAAGCCAAGATTCACTTCAGGGAAATCCCCGACCGCGCGGTAGCAGTCCCGGAACGCCGGGTCACCGGGTGGCAGTGGCGCCGGGCACTGCGGGCCGGGCTGGAACTCATAGCTGGTGGCATAACGCACCGGCCACAGGTCGAAGATCGGAAGCCGCTCGGACAGCTTGGCCAGGGAATATTCCACTCCCGACAACACCGGCATCTTGTCGCGCGGGGCAATCGTCCAGCTGTTGGCGGGCGCGATGTCGCGCCGGATGCTGTCGCCCAGCAACCGTGCGAAATCGGCGTTGTCGATGACCACCGCGCTCTCGGTGTTGTAGCGATCGGCGCGCGGATCGAAATTGTGGGTGCCGATCACGGCGATGCGTTCGTCGACGACGATCGACTTGGCATGCAACCCGATGCGCACGCCGGCGCGCTGCAACGGCACCGGCCCGACGTTGCGCCGGCGTATGCCGTACGCGCCGTACTCGGTCTGCGGCCGCAGGCGATCCATCACCGAGCCACTGCCGTTGCGGCGTCGATGCGGCGCGTCCGCAGTGGCGACAGCCGCCCCGGCTGGCGTCGCGGACGCCATGGGCATCGCATGCGCGGGGTTTGCCTGCAGCGCGAGCGCGGGGATATCGATCGGTTCGTCCGTCGGAAACGGCTTGTACTCGTAGACCTCGAAACCGAAGTCGCGCAGGTAGCGTCGTTTGTATTTGTAGGACAGCGCGTAGGTGATGAACGAGTCCGTCGATGCCAGGCTGCTGGTCGAGACGATGACGCGCGGCGGCGCGTCGCGACGATGCATGGAGCGGAACATCTGCTGCGCCGATTTCGACAGCACCAGATATGGCGTCTGCAGCAGCACTTCATCGCGCGCACCGTCGACCAGCTCACGCAGACCCTGCGAGGCCTTGGCGGCGGCCGGATGCGACTCGCTGTGCTTTTGCGGCAGGTCGGCCAGGTAATCGACCGCGCCGACGGCCATCGCCTTGTCGGTCAGGCGTGCGCGTACGAGCGCATCGTCGCCGGCGTCGCGTGACATCGCCTCGATGCGGGCGGCATCCTCCATCGGCGGATGGGCCAGCGCCGGCACGCCGGTGTGCAGGATCTGCCGGCCGACATCGGTCAGCTGTTCCGCCGGCCAGCTGAGCGGGCTGTTCCAGAAGGACTCGAAGTTCAGCGCCATGTCGCGCGCAACCGGCCCGGCGACTAGGATGTCGCGATCGCGGAAGTTGTAATCCTTGGCCCAGTCGTAATAGTCGTCGGCGTAATTGCGGCCACCGGTCACTCCGACGGCGCCATCGACCAGCAGCAGTTTGGTGTGCATGCGCTGGTTGAGCCTGTGCCAGCAGCACGCCGCGGCCAGCAGGTATTGCGGGTAACTGGTCCGCGCGCGGTTGAGCACCGGGTTGTAGATGCGGATCGCGAAGTTGGCGTGCGCGCCGGACAGCGACGCGAGCGTGTCGACACGCTGCAGTGCGGAGAGCTGGTCGATCAGCACGCGGACACGGACGCCGCGCCGCGCGGCCGCCAGCAACTCGTTCAGGACCAGATGCCCGGCGTCGTCCTCCTCGAAGATGTAGGTCTGCAGATCCACCGCGGTGGTCGCGCTGCGGATCAGGTTGATGCGCGCGAGCAT
>JAQGOI010000335.1 GCA_028293685.1 Lysobacteraceae bacterium
CAACGTTACCACTTTGTTGAGTACTATAAAGTAAAGTTTGATGCGCAATGGTTCACCAAAATTACCGGTAAACTGGTATTAATGTCGCAAACAAGGTTTGGCTATTTAGGTACTTATAATAGTCTCGATCGTGCCGGCGTGCGTGCAGTCGGTTATGACGTCTTGTTTCATGACCGCTCGCCGCAGGATCCGATCGGCGATGAGGCGCTGGAGGCAATGGGGGAAGGCGGCAATGGCCGCTTCGTGTTCGGCGCATCGCGCGTCAATTCCGACTACGACACATCCAAAGGCGCGACGTTCGCATCGCAGGCACCCAATGGGTTTTCGGTTTCCTCGCACGCCCACAAGCCAGGCCTGCGAGTCGCGTTGCTGTTGCCGTTCGGCAAGGCCATGGCGGCGCACAGCGCATTGTTGGATCCGACACGCGGGAACAACGCCATCATCCGCGACGTTCCGACCCGGGAAGATTTCGGCGGCTGGGCGATGCCGTCATTGCCATTGCAGCTGGCGGTCGTGGCGACACATCGAACACCTCAGTCGTTTCCGGCCAGTGTCCGCCCCAACTGGCGCAAGCACTCGCAACTGCCATTCATCAGTGCGGCGAATGTCATCGAGGGACGCACGATCTGTCGCGACGCCGACAATTCAGCACCGCCGGTACTGAAGGACAGCATCGCGCTGGTCGGCTACACCGCGTCGGGACTCAATGATGCCAAGCCGACGCCGGTTTCAGGAACGATGCCTGGCGTCGAAGTCCTTGGCGAAGCCACCGAAGCGCTGGTCAACAACAGCGCCATCTGGATGCCGCCGAAGGGGATGAAGTACATCCTCGCTGGCATTCTGGTGCTGCTGGCGAGCTTCGCGTTCTATCGCGGCGAGCCCGCCAATGATGTCGACTCGGTGTTCGTGGCGACCAATCTGCTGCTGCTGACGCTCGCGTTTTGCGGCCTGACGTTTTTCGGTGCGTTCTTCGACATCTTCGCCAGCATCGGCTTCTTGAGTTTGTGTTTCGGACTCTGCCGCCTGTATGCGGGTGTTCAGCGCGGCCGCGCCGTGGGCAATGGCGATTTTCGAGTGGAGTTCGATCCGTCGGTCGATCGTTGGCTGGTCATGGCACGCCTGCGCTTTTTGCCCTATCCGTCGCTCGAAGCAGCCTCGGCCGCGCGGCGCAAGCGCGAATACCGGCGGCGGCTGCGGCGGTTCCTCTACGCTGGCTGCGATGCGGTGATGCTCGAGGGCATTGTCGAGCGCAAGAGTTGGCTGCATGCAACGCTCGATGACCTCGTCGTACTCGTCTGGAAGGGTGAAGACGAGGCCAGCGCATGGCGCGCAGCGGCCGTCGATCTGGACGCACTGCATGCACAGTTCAATGAGCACGATGATCGGCTGGACGATGACGGCACGATCAAGGTCAGCGTGGTGGCTGCCGCCATCGACGATGACCGGGACAATTCCGATCGCGGCGAGCGCCTTCGCTTGCGCGAGGTACTTGGCCGGGTGCTGAATGCCGAGGAAGAATGGCCGCTCCGGGCGGAAAATCCGTTTACAGACAAGGATGGCCGAATCGCCACGACCTGACAGGAGGAATGCAGATGCAACGCAACCACACCGCAACATCATTTCGCTTCGCATTGCTCGCAATGACGGTGCTGGTTGGCGCCATGCTGCTGCCGGTAGTGGCCGCGAACTCGACTGCCGTCATACGCAAGCCTTCGGTCGACGTGCACAGCGGGCCGGACTTCGCCAGCCCCACCGTCGTGACGCTCAAGCAGAACGCGCCGGTTCAGATCACCGGTCAGCAGGGCCTGTGGTTCCAGGTGGGGATGCCATCCGGAAAGCCGGGATTCGTGCGTGTCAACGATGTGCGCATGGCGTATGCCGGCAAGGAAAACGGCGACGCCAACATGCGTGCGCTGTTTACCGGCAAGGCCGGCAAGGGTCGCGTCACCGAGACCGCAGGCGTACGCGGCCTGGATGAAAGCGATCTCAAATCAGCGGCGTTCGACGGCGCCCAGTTGGCCAGGCTGGAGTCCTATCGCGTGACACCGCAGTTGGCTGCAGCCGATGCACGCAAGTCCGCGCTGGCCGATACGCAGGTCATGTATCCACAGGAGGCCAAGCCGGCAGCGTCGAGCGCCCGCGGCGCCAGCCAGGCGCAGAAGCGCGGAGGACTGTCGGTGGCCCGGGGCTTCCTGTCGCAGCTGGGGCTGGGATCGGTCGGAAATTCCGCGCTCGGCGTTGCCGACTCGGCAGTCGGCAAGTCCGAAGCCGAACAGGCCGAAGAGGAACTTGCGCTCGGGCCGGAAATCGCAGGGCGCATCCTCGGCGCGGCGCCGCTCTGGCGCGACGATGGCGCGCAGCGTCGCGTCAATCGCATCGGCCGCTGGATGGCGTCGCATACCTCGCGCCCGGAACTGCCCTGGACGTTCGGCGTGATCGATACCCCGGAGATCAATGCATTCGCCGCCCCCGGCGGCTACATCCTGATCACCCGCGGCATGTACGACATGCTGGCCAATGATGGCGAGGTTGCCGGTGTCCTCGGGCACGAGATCAGTCACGTCGTGCAGCGCGACCATTACAACGTCATCCACAAACAGGAAATGACGGCCGCGACCGAAGAAGCCGTCGCCGGACAGGTCAATGTCGGTGGCGGGATTGCCGGCAGCATGGCCAAGGACTACGTGCGCAAACACGGTGCGACGGTGATGCTGACCAGCCTGGATCGCAATGCCGAATATCGCTCCGACGAAGCAGCGGAGATCTATCTGGCCCGGTCGGGTTACAACCCGCTGTCGCTGTATGCCGTGCTGCAGAAGATGACTGCGCTCGGTAACGCGTCCGCAAGCCTGGCACAGCTGTACAAGACTCACCCACCGCTTGCCGACCGGCTGGACCGCATCGATCGGCGCGGCTTTGCCGGGCTGCAGCAATACACACAACGCAACTGAGCAGTCGAAACTGGAGCGCTTGCCGGGGCTGCGTTGTGGGATCGCGCCCACAACGCTACTGCCTCGGCTACTTGAGCAGACGCAACGTCAGCGGATAGCGGTAGGGCTCGCCGTTCCATGCCTTGATCGCGGCCACCACGCTGCACACCAGCCACATGATTGCGATCCCGCAGCCGGCGACGACCAGCAGAATGCCGGCCGGTATCGTCAGGATCAGGCCGATGCCGAGCGTCAGCACGGTGGCTCCGACCAGCACCACGGCCAGGGCAACCGCCAGGCAGGCGTAGATGAACATGCTGAGGTTGAAGTTGATGGCTTCGCGAGCATGCTCGGTCGCAAAGGGCGAGTCTTCGCGCTTGATCAGGTAGACGGCACCTGCGCCGACAACGCCGGCGATCCCGGCAAGCCAGCTGGTCATCAGCGACATCACCAGTGCCGCCAAGTGCGCCGATGCCGCCCACTGACGGTCACTGATTTTTGGAGAGAGCGGGCCTACAGCCTGTCCAGCAGGTTGCGAAATCTGCTCCATCGTCCGTCACTCCAGCCGGAAACGGTCCGGCCTGTCCCTGATGATGGGGACAGGCCGGCGGAGTGCAACCCAACTGATGATCTATTGGCGGGCGCGCAACCGCCGCCAGGTTATTTGATCAGGCGGATCGCGAAGGGATAGCGGTAGGCCACGCCTTCGTTGGCCTTGAGGCCGGCGAGGATGCAGAAGATCAGATTGACGATCCAGGCCACTGGCAGCAGAAAAAAGCCGATCACGATCAAGATGAGGACCTTGCAGACCAGATAGACGATGAACATGGTGATCTGGAAATTCAGTGCTTCCTTGGCCTGGTCATTGAGGAACGGCTTGTCGGCCTTGTCCTTGTGGGTCAGCCAGACGATCAGCGGGACGATGAAGCACAAGACGATCCCGGACAGGTGCGTCAGCAATGCGAGCGTTTTGTCTTCCTGCGAAGCGGTCCCCGTCGGCACGGGCGGGGGTACGAGTGTTTCGTTGAAATCGCTCATTCGGTGCCTCGTCGATTGGTGGGTCGGTCGGTTCGCAGCCCATCGGACCACTGTGCTAAGCCAACGTCAATCGGTGCCGGCCACGGTCATCTTCCCGATCAGGATGGAGCCGGTGCGGATGTGCGAACGCGGGTCGACATCGCTTCCGACTGCCTCGATCGAACGGAACATCGCCTTGAGGTTGCCAGCGACGGTAATGCCGTCGACGGCGAAGGCCGGCTTGCCGTCCTCGATCCAGAATCCGGCCGCGCCACGCGAATAATCGCCAGTCACCGGATTGATTCCCTGCCCCATCAATTCAGTCACGAGCAGGCCACGACCCATCCCTCCCAGCATGTCGGTCAGCTCGCCGGCGTTGGCCTTCACTTGCAGGTTATGCACACCACCGGCATTGGCCGTGGTCTGCAGGCCGAGCTTGCGTGCCGAGTAACTGCCCAGCACGTAACGCTGCAGTACACCGGCGGACACCAGCGGCGATTCGCGCGTGGCCACGCCCTCGGCATCGTAGGCGGCCGAGCGGAAGCCACGCGGCAGGAACGGCAACTCGTCGACCGCAAACCATTCCGGGAACAGCTGCGTGCCGGCACTGTCCACCAGGAAACTCGCCTTGCGATACAGCGCGCCTCCTGAAACCGCGCCCAGCAGGTGGCTGATCAGCGATCGGGCAATCTCGGCCGAAAATAGCACCGGCATGTCGGCGGTCGCCAGCGAGCGCGGCTGCAGGCGCGACGCCGCGCGTTCGGCGGCGCGACGTCCGACCGCAGCAGCGGGCTGCAGGTCTTCGGCAGCCAGCGCGGCGGTGTACCAGCCATCGCGCTGCATGTCGTCGCCGCGTCCGGCGATCAGCGCACAGCTGATCGAATGCTGCGTGCCGTGCTCCCGGCCGACGAAACCGTGCGAATTGGCGTACACGCTCAGCGATGCGCTGGTGCCCACCGACGCACCATCGGAATTCTCGATGCGCGGGTCGCTGTCGCGGCCAGCGGCTTCGCACGCCAGCGCGATGTCGATCGCGCGATCGGCGTCCAGCGCCCACGGATGCCATGAATCGAAATCCGGAAAGCGACCGGTCGCGGGCAACGTCGCCATCAACGCTGCGTCGGCCAGGCCGGCGGCGGCATCGTCTTCGGTGAAGCGGGCAATGGCGCAGGCCTGTTCGACCGTCGCGTCCAGGCTGTCCTCGCGCAGGTCCGCCGTGCTCGCGCTGCCTTTGCGCTGGCCGAAATACACCGTGACGGCGATACCGCGATCGCTGGTCGACTCGACCGTTTCAACCGAGCCCATGCGCACATTGACGCTCAGTCCGTGCTCTTCGCTGCAGCTCACTTCGGCCTGGCTCGCACCGCGCGAACGGCAGCGGTCGAGCAGTTGCCGGGTGATCGCGGCCAGATGGTCCAGGCGAGCGAGGCTGTCGTCGCCATTGGGTGCGGCCGGCGTCGGGTTGACTACGTTCAATGGCTTATCCTTGGTCATGCACTAATGTTGGAAGATCCGATGCGCGGACGCGATGAAGACACCGGCGATTATCTTGGACCCAGCCGCAGCGAGCAGCGGCGCGCGGCGCTGGATGTACTCGTGCTCGGACAACAGCTGGTTGCGTTGAGTGCGGCGCAGCTGGCGAAACTGCCGATCCCCGACGACCTGCTGCCGCACATCATCGACACGCAGCGCATCACTTCGCACGTCGCCCACAAACGGCAACTGGCCTTTCTGGCCAAGCAGATGCGACGCGAGGACGACGCCACGCTTGACGCGATTCGCGATGCACTGGACGCCGGCGGCGAAGCGGGTCGACGCGAAACGGCACTGCTGCATCGCATCGAAGGCTGGCGCGACCGTCTGTTGGGCGAAGGCGACACTGCCTTGTCGGAACTGCTGGTCGAATGCCCGCAGGCCGACCGGCAGCACCTGCGGCAACTTGTCCGCAACGCCGTCGACGAGCGCGCACGCGGCAAACCACCGCACGCCGCGCGGGAACTGTTCCGCAACCTGCGCGAGCTGTTGCTGGAGCCCGGCGTCGGGAATGAGGATTCGGAAGTCGAAGAGGCGGAATGACAGCGCATCGCCAAGGCCTTTTCACGATTTCCGATTCGTTTCGCCATTGCCAGCGCCATCACGCCTGGGTGCCACCCACGGTGATCTCGTCGATCAGCAATGACGGCTGGCCGACACCGACCGGCACCGATTGGCCATCCTTTCCGCACACGCCGACGCCTTCGTCCAGCGCGAGATCATTGCCGATCATCGACACGCGCTGCATGGTTTCGGGGCCGTTGCCGATCAGGGTCGCACCCTTGACCGGCGCGGTGATCCGGCCGTCCTCGATCAGGTAGGCCTCCGTCGCCGAGAACACATACTTGCCGCTGGTGATGTCGACCTGGCCGCCGCCGAAATTCACGGCGTAGAGGCCGCGCTTCACGGATCGGATCATTTCCTCGGGATCGTGCGTTCCGGCGCGCATGTAGGTGTTGGTCATGCGCGGCATCGGCAGGTGCGCGAAAGATTCGCGACGACCGTTGCCGGTGGGCTGCATGCCCATCAGGCGCGCATTGAGCGAGTCCTGCATGTACCCGACGAGCACGCCATCCTCGATCAGCGTCGTGCACTGCGACGGCATGCCTTCATCGTCGATGTTCAACGAACCACGACGACCTTCCAGCGTGCCGTCATCGACGATGGTGACACCCGG
The DNA here is from genome assembly GCA_028293685.1 of Lysobacteraceae bacterium. Lineage (GTDB taxonomy): Bacteria > Pseudomonadota > Gammaproteobacteria > Xanthomonadales > Xanthomonadaceae > Cognatiluteimonas. The sequence goes on from JAQGOI010000335.1 coordinate 6,658, forward strand.
TGATGCCACGCGTT
>JAQGOI010000354.1 GCA_028293685.1 Lysobacteraceae bacterium
GCCGGCGCAGCGGCAGGCGTCGCCGGCGGCACGACCGAGGGAGCGGGAGTGACCATCGGAACGGTCATCGGCTCGGCGGGTGGCGGCTTGGTCGGAACGTGCGTGGTGGTCGCCGCTGGCTTCGCCGCGGAGTCAGCATCGAGCGCGATCACGCGAGCGCCGACATCGTCGCGTACATGCGCGGCCCGCAGCCGGGCGGCTTCCGCCGCTGCCTGGGAGGCATACGGGCCCACACGCACCCGCCACGCGGGCTTTCCGCTGGTGCTGGTCGCCTCGCGATAGCCGGGCAGTTGCGACGCCCGCAGGGAGCCGACGATGGCGTCGGCCGCGGCCTGCGTTCCGTAGGTGCCAAAGCTGACCGCGTAGTCGCCACCCGCCGTAGGCGCCGGAAACATCTGGCCGGCGGTGTCGGGCTTGCTTGCACTGCCACTGGCCGCGGGAAGCGCTGCAGCGGGACTGGCCGGGCTCTCACTGACCGGGGATGTAGCCGCCGGAGGTGCGACGGTTTCGGGCTGCACCGGAGAGGGCGCCAGACTCGGGGCCATCCCAACCGCTCCCCCATCGGGCGCATTGCCCGGGGACACAAGCGGAAGGTCGCGGGTTTCGTAGGCCGCGCGCGGCGGGTCGGGCATCGACAGCGGTACATCGGATACGCCGCTATCCGGTGCCGGACCCTGTACCAGCATCGGCAGGAAAATCACCGCCAGCGCTACGAGCACGGCGGCACCGATCAGTCGCTGCTTCAATCGGGAATCCATCGATGCTCACGAACCCGGGAGGCCGCAAATTATAACGCCAAGGAACTGTCGTCCCTTAACCCACCGCCTGCAGCAGGCGCAGCGCGGCTGCAGCGGTATGGAAAGACCCGAACACGAGCAGGCGATCGCCTCTCTGCGCGCACTGACGCGCCGCCTGGATGGCCTCGCTCACGGTGTCGAACGGTTCCGCTTGCGCAGCGGCCGTGTCTTGGACTTGTTGCCGGAAATCCGCCAGTGACAATGCACGGGGCCCAGCTGTCTGCAGGGCAGCCAGGAACCAGCGATCGACATCCGCTTCCAGTGCCGTGACGAGCCCTGCGATGTCCTTGTCACCAAGCGCTGCGAACACGGCCAGCGTCATGCCCGACACAGGTGTCTTCCGCAGCCAGCCCGAGAGCGCCTGCGCGGCCTGCGGGTTGTGGGCGACGTCCACCCAGACGTCAACGCCATCCAGCTCGAACCGCTGCAGGCGCGCGGAAATCGTGGCGTGCGCAACACCGTCGGCCAATGCCGCACGCGGAATGTCCTCTCCAAGCGCACGCAAGGCGGCGATTGCGATCGCTGCATTACGCAGTTGCACGGGCGCTGCGAGGCCCGGCAACGGCAGGTCCAGGGAGTAGTCCAGTTCGCGCCAGCGCCAGCTGTCGCTCGATGTCTGTTCGAAAAAAAAATCGCACCCGGCCCGGATCGCCGGCGCGCCGATCGCGTACGCGCGCGACAGGACACTGGCTGGTGGATCGTCGTCGCCCACCACCAGCGGCTTCTCCGCTCGCGCAATCCCGGCCTTCTCGAACCCGATCGTTTCGCGGTCGTTGCCGAGCCAGTCCTGGTGATCGAGGTCGACGGTGGTCACCACTGCGACATCGGCATCGATGAGGTTGACGGCATCCAGGCGTCCGCCGAGGCCGACTTCCAGCAGTGCGAGGTCGAGTCCGGCGCGCTGCATGAGCCATAACGCCGCCAGCGTGCCGAACTCGAAGTAAGTGAGTGCAACGTCGCCACGGCTGCTCTCCACCGCTTCAAAACCAGCACCCAAGTCGGCGTCATTGGCGTCGGATCCGTCGATCCGCAGTCGCTCGTTGTAGCTGAGCACGTGCGGCGAGGTATACGCGCCGACTCGCCATCCGGCGGCCCGCGCGATCGCTTCGATGAAGGCGATGGTCGAACCCTTGCCGTTGGTTCCAGCGACGGTGATGACCCTGTGCGCCGGACGCCCGAGCTCCATGCGTTGCGCAACCGCGCGCACGCGATCCAGGCCGAGTTCGATGGACCTTGGATGTTGCTGCTCGATGTATGCCAGCCAGTCGGCCAGTGATCTCGAGGTCATAGGGCGCGGTGCACCGCTTCGCCGAACAACGCCGTGTGATGTGCGCAATCGTTCAGGCGTACGACTTCGAGCTGCTCGACGTCATCGCCTTCCAGCAGGTTCAGCGTGGTCGGTGCCTGGCGGAAGGTCCATAACTGCTGCAAGGGCAATCCCATGATCCGGCACAACAGCACGCGGTTGACGGCGTCGTGTGCAACGACCAGCAAAGTGTCGTCTGCCGACAGTCCCGCGCATGCGCGGGCCAGCGCCGGCCATGCCCGGTCGAGCACGTGTTGCAGCGACTCACCGTCGGGCATCAGGACTTCATGTGGACTTTCGCGCCAGGCAAGCAGGCGGTCGGGGTCGCGTTCGCGGATCTCGCTGGCGAGCAGGCCCTCCCACTGGCCATGCGCGATTTCCATCAGGCCGGCGTCGGTGGTCAGCAGACCGACACGCTCCGGCCCCAACGCAAGTTCAGCAGTACGCCTGGCACGCGACAACGGCGACGCTACCGCACGATCGATCGGGACACTTTTCAGGCGCTCACCGAGCGCGCACGCCTGCGCCTCTCCAACAGCGGACAGGACGATGTCTTCCTGGCCCTGGTAGCGGCCTTCGGCATTCCAGGCGGTTTCGCCATGACGCGCCAGCAGGATGCGCATTACAGCGTTTCCAGGGCCAGCACGCCGGGAACACCGCGCAGGGCCACCAGTTGTGCGTCCGGGACTTCACGGTCGACGGTGATCGCCGCGAGCGCTTCGCCGTTGCCTTTCGCACCGAGCGAGAAGTTGACGATGTTGACGCCGGCCGCGCCCAGGTGCGATCCGACCAGGCCGATGATGCCCGGACGATCCTCGTTGCGCATCAGCAGCAGATGCGACTGCGGGTCGAATTCGATCTCCACGCCATCCAGGCGCACGACGCGCGGACCGCGATGCAGCGTTGCGTCGACCGTGCGCGACTGCCCGCGGTCGTCCTCGATGCGCAGGCTCAACAAACGGTCGAAACCATCGCCGTCGCCGCCGACCGTTTCAGCCACGGTCAGGCCGCGCAGTACGGCCTCGTGCAACGCATTGACGGGCGTCACCCGACCCGATGCGCTGCCGAGCAACGCGGCGACGAGCAGGCGCGTCAACGGACGCGGGTCGAGCGATTCGCTGCGACCGGCGTAGGTGATGTGCAGGCGGACCGGCGCCGGCACGAGTCGCGCGCACAATTTGCCGAGCGCCGACATCAATGGCATCCACGGACCGACTTCCCGCGCGGCTTCCGCCGACAGCGGCGGCAGGTTGACGCAGCCGGCAACAGCGCCCGTCGCGAAGTAATCCAGCACCTGGCGCGCGAGGATCCTGCTGACCGCCTGCTGTGCTTCACCGGTGGACGCGCCTAGGTGCGGTGTCAGCACAAGGTTGGCGTGCGCGCGCAGCGGCGAGTCGGCGGGCAGTGGTTCGGTGGCGAAGGTGTCCAGCGCGGCACCGGCGAGTTGGCTGCTGTCGAGCGCATCGAGCAGTGCAGCTTCATCCACCAGACCCCCGCGCGCGGCGTTGATCAGGTACGCACCGGGTTTCATCCGTGCCAGCGTCGTTGCATTGAGCAGGTGGGTGGTCTCCTTGGTGCGAGGGATGTGCAGCGTCACCACGTCCGCCCATTGCAGCAGTGCATCGAGCGTCATCAGCGGCATGCTGCCGTGGCCGGCGGCGGCCGGAGGCAGGAACGGATCGTAGGCGGCCACCTCCATCCCAAGTGCGCGGGCCTTGCGCGCGACCGTGCCGCCGATGCGACCCAACCCGATGACGCCGAGCTTCTTGCCTTCCAGCTCGAAGCCGGTCAAGCCCGCCTTGGGCCACTGACCGGCCTTCATGCCGGCATCGGCGCGGGGGACATGCCGTGCCAGGGCGAACAGCAGCGACAGCGCGTGCTCGGCTGCCGCGAGCGTGTTGCCGTCGGGGGCGTTCATCACGGCGATGCCGCGCTCGGTCGCGGCGTCTACGTCGATGGTATCGACGCCCGCTCCGGCACGCCCGATCACGCGCAGCGCGGCGGCGTGCTCGATGGACGCGGCGGTGACCGATGTCGCCGAACGCACCAGCAATGCATCCACGCCTTCAAGGGCTTTCGACAATGCAACCGGATCCTTGATGGGTTCCGACACGTCGACCGCCCAGCCCGCATCGCGGAACAAGACCAGACCGTCTTCGTGGATGCCATCGCAAGCCAGCACTTTCATCGCATGCTCCTGTGGTGAGGGACCACGGATACGCATGCCGCCGGCGGTGAAGCGAGGCGCCGCGGGATCGCGGCGGTGACGCTGGTCGGGAGACGGTGCCGGCTGGCATGGGAATCCGCGAGACGCGCAGCCTAACAGAGCGCGCGCAGACGGCGCATCTGCTGCCATCGATGTCGCACGCTGGCGCTGCGGC
>JAQGOI010000364.1 GCA_028293685.1 Lysobacteraceae bacterium
CGCCGACCTCAAGGCGAACTCCTCCAACAACACCATCTTTGCCGACGACAGGGGCGAGATCGCGTACCTGCACCCGCAATTCATCCCGGTGCGCGACGGACGTTTCGATTACACCCGGCCCGTCGACGGCAGCAACCCCGCCACCGACTGGCGTGGCCTGCACGCGCTCGCCGATGCGCCGCACGTGCTCAACCCGCCGAACGGCTGGCTGTTCAACACCAACAACTGGCCCTATTCCGCCGCCGCCGAGGACAGCCCGAAACGCGCGGACTATCCGCGCTACATGGACACCTTCGGCGAAAATCCGCGCGGTCTCCACGCCGCGCGCGTATTGGATGACCGCGAAGACTTCACCCTGCCCTCGCTGATCTCCGCCGCGTTCGACCCGTACCTGCCGGCATTCGCGCGCCTGATTCCCATCCTCGTCGCCGACTACGACGCACTGCCGGCCCGCGATCCGCTGAAATCCAGGCTCGCCGGACAGATCGCCCTGCTGCGGAATTGGGATTACCGCTGGGGCGTTGCATCGATGCCGACATCGCTCGCCGTGTTCTGGGGCGACACGTTGTGGGATGAAGTCGCCGCCAACGTGGAGGATCGCCACGTCATGGGTCCCCACGACTACATGGCCGACAAGGCCGGGGCGAAGGCGCGACTGCACGCACTGGTCGAAGCATCCGACCGCCTGCAGCAGGACTTCGGCAGCTGGGGCGTGCCGTGGGGCGAAGTCAATCGATTCCAGCGCAACGACGGCGCGATCGTGCAGGCGTTCGATGACGCCAGGCCGAGCATTCCGGTGCCATTCGTGTCGTCGCGGTGGGGATCGCTCGCATCCTTCGGCGCGCATCGCTGGCCCGGCACGAAGCGCTACTACGGCACCAGCGGCAACAGCTTCGTGGCCGTGGTCGAATTCGGCGACAAGGTCAGCGCACGCGCGATCACGGCTGGCGGCGAAAGCGGCCATCCCGGATCCGCGCACTTCAACGATGAGGCCGAGCGCTACACCACCGGCAACCTGCGCACGGTGTATTTCTGGCCGGAGCAGCTGAAGGGCCATACGGAGCGCGTCTACCATCCCGGACAGTGAGTCGTGCGTGGGCCGCACAGACACCCGTGCATGCACTGCACTAACGGATCGGGCGGGTACCATCGCGTCGCGACGGTGCATCCGCACCATCCAGGTTTTTTATTGGAGGTCCCATGGCGTACGTCGATGGTTTTGTCGTTCCGGTTCCCACGGATCAGCTTGCGGCCTACAAGCGCATGGCCACCAAGGCCGGCAAGGTCTGGCGCGAACACGGCGCGCTGGAGTACCACGAGTGCGTTGCCGACGACGTCAAGCCGGGCAAGCGCACGTCGTTTCCGCAAAGCGTCAAGCTCAAGCCCGATGAGGTGGTCGTGTTCTCGTGGATCGTCTACAAGTCGCGGCGCGATCGCGATCGCATCAACAAACTCGTCATGGCCGATCCGCGCCTGGCCGACATGATGGACACCAAGAACCTGCCGTTCGACGCCAAGCGGATGTTCTTTGGCGGCTTCAAGTCCCTCGTCGATTTCTGAGCGCGAGGACGTCCCGCGAATGGATGACCGCATCGAGAAACGCATCGAGCTCGACGTCCCGGTGTCGCGCGTGTGGCGCGCACTGACCGACCATCGCGAATTCGGACAGTGGTTCAAGGTCAACCTGGAAGGGCCGTTCCAGCCGGGGCAGGAAGCCGTCGGGCAGATCACGCATCCGGGCTACGAGCACGTCACATGGCGCGCGGTCGTGCAGACGATCGAGCCCGAGCGCCAGTTCTCGTTCACCTGGCATCCGTACGCTATCGAGGCGGGCGTGGACTATTCCGCCGAACCGCCGACGCTGGTGGAGTTCCGGCTGGAACCGAGAGGCAATGGCGCCCTGCTGACCCTGACCGAATCAGGCTTCGATCGCATTCCATCCGAGCGACGGGCTGAGGCCTACCGCATGAACGACCAAGGCTGGACGCAGCAGATGGAGAATATCCGGCGTCACGTCTCCTGACGCGACGTCGGCCCCAACCAAAAGCGCGGCGATGGCCTCAAACAGCACGCTGCAGCGACCAGAACGCGATTTCGCGGCGACGCCGGAAGCCCAGTTGCTCGTACAGGCGCATCGCCCGCTGGTTTTCCTGGCTCACGTGTAGGAATGGATTTCGACCGCGCGCGAGATTGTCGTTCGACAGCAACGCCGTCAGGCGACGCGCAAAACCGCGGCCATTGAAGTCGGGATGCGTGCAGATCGCACTGATTTCCTGGGCGTCGTCTGTGCCAAGGCGTTCGCCGATCATTGCCGCCAACCGGCCGTCCTGGTAGATGCCGAAATAGCGACCCAGCTCCATCGTGCGTGGTCGAAAATAATGCGGATACACCAATGCCGTCAGCGCAAGCACGTCGGCGCGGTGCCGTTCGGACAGCTCGATCACCTCGGGCCCGTCAGCCACCGCGATCGGTGCATCGCAGACCATCTGTGCAAGGTCGACAAAGGCCTCCAGGCGCCAGCCATCCGGAACCTTCGTGGGCGCCACGCCAAGCAGGCAGACGGCATCGCCCGTCGGAATGAGTGAATCCAGCGCATCGGCAACGTACTCATCCGTGTTGGCGATGCCCAGGAACGGCGCGACATCGGGCGGATACCGGGCGACGTCACCCATCGTCTGCGCCAGTGCGCGATGCCGGTCGCGCAGCGACGACCAGAATGGATTGTCGAGATCGTGCTCAGTCATCAGTTCGCCCACTGAGTGGTTGCTGGCCAATGCATCGCTTCCGGCCGAGCGGCAGCGCTGCGGCCGCCATCCTAAGGCAAGCGTTGTCGCCGCACTAACGTCGACACCACGATAGTCGACGCGCAGCTCGACGCAGCTGCGACATCACCATTGGATGGAGAAACGCGATGAGCAAGTCCAACCCAACCCGCCCAAATGCACCCGCCGATGAAACCAGCATTCGCGATCGGGTCGATCTGCCGGAAACCGACGGGCCGCCGCTGAAGGATCCACGCTCGGTGTCGGCGATGGACAACATCGGCGTCGACGACCAGGCCGACCTGCTGGATGTCGCGCTGGATGACCAGCCCGGCGACGTCGATTACGACGGCCGCTCGTTCGCCGATGACGTCCGCAGCGACAGCGGCAACGACGAGCGCAGCGACTGGCGTTCGTAACGTTCGATCGACCCGGTGGCGGCAGCGCGACCCATGCGCCACTAGACTGCGCGTATGGTCTGGTTCGTCTATCTGATCGAATGTCGCGATGGCAGCCTCTACACGGGCATTGCCACGGATGTCGAACGTCGCTACGCCGAACACGTCGCCGGCAAGGGGGCGCGTTACACCCGTTCGCATCCGCCGCTTCGGCTGCTCGCGCGTTTCGATCATCCCGATCGCGCCGCAGCGCTGCGAGCTGAATACGCAATCAAACAGCTGACACCGTCGGGCAAGCGGGCGTTGTGCGTGCCACCTGCGATGGTCAGCGTCGAAGAGGCAAACTGAATACGCATCGTAAGGCCTTCGCGCCGGATCGCGTGCACGAATTCAGACTTCAGCCACAAAAAATGCAAAACGGCGTGCCAGACTTCACGCCATGCGCACAACGCTTCGAGGTGCGTACTTGACCGCCATCGCGTCGCGCTGCCTCGCCGGCTGCGAAAGCGCTTTGGCTACTCCGCCATGCTTACCTGGAGCCCGCGCGTGCTGAGGGCTCCGGCATTTCGCACCATCTGTCGTCCAAGCCAATAGAGCAGGAAAGTCGTTCCAATGAGGAGAGAAAAGCGTCTGTGCATGTTCGCGATTGCATTCCATCTGGCCGCCGTCGTCTTGTGGTGCTATCTCAAACAGCACACCGGTCAGGCCGCCGTCGGATTGTTGATCGGATGGAGTGTGTGGTCCGGAGCGAAAGCATCCAGCTCCCTGATGAAGTTGTCAGGCAACGACATGGCGCGCTGACTGGACGATCGCATCCTGCTGCGGTCGGCGGTGCGCCTCCGCTAACCTGGTCGATACGTCCTTTGGAGTCGTCGATTCCTGCGGAAAGGCGCGCTTCGCCGCGGGCGACGATCACATCTGCCGGAAGTGGTGCAGGTAGGTCCTGCTGACCGGCAGGACTTCATCCCGGCCTTTCAGGTGGATGTGCGCGGTTTCGTTGTCGCCGCGGGTAACGTGCCCGATGGAGCGCAGGTTCACGACCACCGAACGGTGCACCTGCACGAACTGTTCGCCATCCAGTTGCGCCATCAGGTCCTTCAGCGGCGTGCGGATCAGTGCCTCGCCGGGTTTGCCCGCGTCGCCACGCCAGGCGATGCGCGTGTATTTCTCGTCCGAGCGCAGGAAGTCGATCTCGTCGACGGGAATCAGGCGCAGAGCCTGCCCCACCGACGCGCGGATCCAGCGCAAAGGTGCGATACCCGCTTTTTTCTGCAGCTGCGTCGCCAGCTGCTCGAGCAACGCGTCGATGTCGGGGACTGGCCCTGCGATGCGCAACCGTTCCTGCAGGCGCGCGACGGTGTCGGCCAGCCGTTCGGGCTCGACCGGCTTGACCAAGTAATCCAGCGCGCCGTGCGCGAAGGCCTGCACGGCGTACTGGTCGTATGCCGTCACGAACACCAGGTGCGCGCGCCGGCCAATCGTGCGCGCCGCTTCCACGCCGGACAGGCCTGGCATGTGCACGTCGAGGAAACAGATGTCCGGATGCAACGCCTCGAAGCGCTCGACCGCCTCGCGGCCGTTGCGCGCCTGCGCGACCACCTCGAGTTCTGGCCACGCCTGCGCGAGCATGCGTGCCAGCGACTTGCGCAGAAGTGGCTCGTCGTCGGCGATCAGCGCGGTCGGCCGATGGCTCATGCGGACACCGGCCTGGCCGGAAACTCGAGCTCGGCGCTAACGCCGTGCGGGGACAGGGAAACCAGCTGCAGCTGGGCGTCGCCGCCGAATGCCAGCTCCATGCGTTCGCGCAGGTTGGCAAGGCCCGTGCCGAGGCCGTCGGCGGCATGCGTCAGGCCGACACCGGTGTCGGTCACCTCGACACGACAGCGGCCATCACGGACGCGTGCGCGCACGTCGATGCGCCCGCCCTCCTCACCCGGATCGATGCCATGCCGCACGGCGTTCTCGACCAGCGTCAGCAACGTCATCGGTGGGCATTGGACCGCAAGCGCCGCATCGTCGGCGTTCAGCGTGAACTGCAACCGGTCGGGCATGCGCATGTGCATCACTTCCAGGTAGGCACGCACCAGTTCGAGTTCCTGGCCCAGCGTGGTCGCCGCATCGTGCAACCGCGGCACCGCCGCGCGCAGATACGCGATCAGGTTCGCCAGCACCGTGGACGCCTGCGGTGATCCGGCATCGACCAGCTCGCGCACGTTGGCCAGCGTGTTGAACAGGAAATGCGGTTCGACCTGGGCCTGCAGCAATCGCAGGCGTGTCTCGACGGCATTGCGTTCGAACTCGCTGCGTTCCAGATCGAAGGCCAGCGCCTGATGGCGGGCCAGAGCATCCTTCTGTCGCACCAGTGCGCCCAACGCCACCCACGGCGACAGGAAGACGCCCATGCCGCACAGCAAACTGAAGCCCTCCATGCGGTCCTTGACCTCCCAGAAGGGCGGGGTGCCATGAGGGGTCGACAGCGCATAGATCACGGCCGTGGCGATCGGCATCGCCACCGCCACGCCGACGACCTGCAGCATCCAGCGCGCAAGCCACTTCGGCAGCCGCCTGGGCCATTGCTCGAACAACCCGAACGCCAGCAGCGCGACCATGCCCAGCGTCATCACCCGGATGACGGCGGACCACCAGCCTGATTGCCATCCCAGGCCGATCAGCGCGCCCAGGGCAAGCGAAAAGAGCAGCGTGAAGCGCAGGCGCCGCCAGTCCAGCATCAGCGCCAGGCCGCGTGGGCTTTTTGCAGGGACGGTAGTGGCGGGAGCGACAGTCGCGGGCATGGCGGGAGGATAGTGCAGCGGAGCGTTTCCGGAGTCGCCTCCGCAGTCGCCTCAGGCGCGCGCTACAGGTGCGGCAGCCAGAGGATGGCCGCGGCGGCCGCGATACCGCCCGTCATTGCCAACGTTACGACACCAAGACCACCGGCCATCGCCAGCTGCGTGCGCGGCTGGAGGGACTGCTGCGCGCGGAAATACAGCTCCAGCAGCGCGAGCGGCACCAGGTAATCGGCGAACGACAGGAATGTCAGAAACGGCCCGGTGAATGTCTTCGGATCGAAACCCGCCGGCCCCTGGTTGGCCACGATCCACAACATCAGTCCAACGCGGAAGAACCAGCCGCCGCTCACGACCAGGAACAGGCGCAGCGCGTAGCGGCGATGCAGATCGAACCGTCGCGCCATGGCGTGTCGCAAGGTCATGGCGGCGAAGCCCAGGATCAGCAGCGCCATCAGGCTGATGCCCAGGTGCTGGGAAAGATCACCGCCGGTCTTGCGCGTCCACACCATGACCAGGCCGCCGACGCTCGCGATCACCGCCGACAGCAGGAACACGCGTCCATTCCAGCGATGGAATGCCGGCCGCCGTTGACGGATCCGCTGCACCAGTTGCAGCAGTCCACCGACCGTCACCGCCACCGCGAACAGCAGATGCGACGCGAGTACGACATTGCCGACGGTATCGCCGGCAACGTATCCGGGCGACAGCACTTGGTTCCAGGTGTCAGGCCGGCCGTGCGCGGCTGCGTTCCAGAAGAAGGCGACGATGTAAACCGCGAAGAACAGCTGCCCGGCCATTGCGGCGCAGTACCAGCCGACCGCGGCCGCGCGCAACGCCGGCGCAGCCAACCGTTCCCAGCGTCGGGAGGCGACACCCGGCGCATGACCGGCATCGCCCATGTTCGCGACCGCACGTGTGGACGCGTT
>JAQGOI010000005.1 GCA_028293685.1 Lysobacteraceae bacterium
AGCTCGGACGCATGCTGGTGGCCGCCAACAGGCATGGGTGCCTTGGCGAAATGCTGGCGATCGCAAGCTTCCTGTGTATCCAGGATCCCCGGGAGCGTCCCGCCGACCAGCGCGGTGCCGCCGATGCGGCGCATGCGTCCTTTGCCAACGCGCAGTCGGAGTTCATCGGCATCCTGAAACTCTGGGACGCCTACCGCATCGCACACGAGGACCTGACCCAGTCGCAGCTGCGCAAGTGGGCCGAAAAGCACTTCCTTGGGTTCCTGCGACTACGCGAATGGCGGGAGCTGCATCGCCAGTTGAAATTGCTGTGTGACGAGCTTGGTTGGCAGCACGAGCTGGCCCCTCCGGCGCCGGATGGCAGTGTCGACAGGCGGGTGTATGTCAACCTGCATCGAGCCCTGCTGGCCGGCCTGCCAACGCAACTCGGTCATCGCATCCAGGGCAGCGATCGCAAGGCGACGGGCCTGTACGACGGTCCGCGAGGTCGCAAGTTCCAGTTGTTTCCCGGATCGGTGCTGGCGAAAAAGCCGCCACCATGGGTGCTTTCGGCAACGCTGCTCGATACGGAGCGCGTCTGGGCACTGACCAACGCCGTCATCGAACCGGACTGGGCCATCGCCGAACTCGATCACCTCTTGGCGCGTCGTCATCACGACCCGCATTGGTCGCGCAGCCAGGGACGCGTGATCGGCAGCGAACAGATCAGCCTGTTCGGGCTGGTGCTCGCGCCCAAGCGGCCCGTGCATTACGGCGCGCTGTACCCGGAGGAATCGCGACAGCTCTTCGTGCGCGACGCATTGGTGACCGGCGACATCGATACCCGCAGCGCATTTCTGGCGCGCAATCTGGCCACGCTGGCCAAGGCAACGGAAGAGGAAGCCAAGCAGCGTCGTGCCGGGCTCGTTGTCGACGAAGACTGGCAGGCGCGCTGGTATCTGGACCGCCTGCCGCCCGACGTGCACAACGTGCAGGCGTTGGATGCGTGGTATGCGCGCCTGCCGGCACCACAGAAGAAGACGCTGGAGTGGTCGCCCGACGATCTGCTGGTCGGTGACGTCTCCGATGCCGTTCTGTTCCCGCCTTATGTGCCGCTGGGTGACGCGCGCCTGGCGGTGCGCTACCGCTTCGATCCCGGCGCGATCGACGACGGCATGACGGTGGCCGTACCGCTGCATCTGCTCAACGCACTGGATGCCGCCCGCCTGTCATGGCTGGCGCCGGGATTCGTCGCCGACAAGGCAGCGGCACTCATCAAGACGCTGCCCAAGGCGTTACGACGCAACGTCGTACCGGCGCCCGACTTCGCGCGCGCATTCGCCGAAGCCTGGCCGCAACCCGATGCCGATGCGATCGAAGGCACGCTCGCGCGTTTCCTGTCCAGAGCAACCGGCGCGGTGTTGCCGGCCACGGAGTTCAGGGCCGACGCCATCGAACCGCATCTGCACGCCAACCTGCGGCTGTTCGATCGCGATGGCCACACGGTGCTGGCTGAATCGCGAGACCTGGAAGGGCTGCGCGCGCAGTTCGGCCAACGCGCCGCGGATGCGTTCGCCGCGCACGCGGCACAGGGAATGGCGCAAAGGGGCTTGACGCAATTCCCCGAAACCGCAATCCCGGTTTCGGTGCCGGGCGCGGGCGGTGTTCCCGCTTATCCGGCGCTGGACATCGTCGATGGTGATGTCACGCTCGATGTCCACGCCGACCCGGCGCAAGCGCGACGACGCCATCCGCGTGGCGTAGGCAGGCTGCTCGAACTGGCGCTGGCCGATCGCATCAAGCAGGCGCGCAAGCAGTTGCCGGTGCAACCCAAAACCGCGTTGCTGTATGCGGTGATCGAATCGGCCGCGCCCCGCGCCGGTAGTGGCGCTGGCCACGATCGCTTGCGGGCGGACCTGATCGACGGCGTCTTCGCCAGCCTGTCCACCGGCGGGCTTGAGGACATCCGCGACGTCGACGCGTTCGCCGAGCGTCGCGATGCCATCGCCCGCGACCTGTTTCCCAGGGCGGTCGCGCAGCTGACGCTGGCGCAGACCATCCTTTCGCTGATCGCCGAGGTGCGCGACAGACTCGATTCGCGACTGATCGGATGGGCCAGCGGCAATCTCGACGACATGCGCTCGCAACTGACGCAGCTGACACCGCCCGGATTCCTGCGCGATGTGCCGGCAGCGGTGCTCGTCGACTATCCGCGGTACCTGAAGGCGCTGGCGCTGCGCGCCGAGCGCGCGTTGCGCGACCCCGTGCGCGACCAGGCGCGCATGCTGGAGATCAAGCCGTTCACCGACGCGCTTGCCACCAAGCGTACCGACGACGGGCTCCGGGAAGACTGGCAGGCGCTGCGCTGGGATGTCGAGGAGCTGCGCGTGTCGATGTTCGCCCAGGAACTCGGCGCCCGCGCGGGTGTGTCGGCCAAGAAGCTTGCGCTCAGGCTGGCGCAGCTGGCGAATGCCGCTGGATTTCCGCCTGCGCGGGAATGACGTTCCGGCAAAGCCGGACGCGATGCGTCCGGGCCATCACGTTACTTGACGCGTTTGACCTGCGCCCGCGTGTTGTAGTGGCTGACCGCCATGTACCAGACGTTGCCGACCATCCCCGGCTTGATCCGCACCTCGGGATTGGTGAGGCGGATGCCGGGCAGGAGGGCGTCGTCGGTCTGCTCCCAGACCTGCCCGTTGTCCAGCGTGTAGCTCTTGTGTTTGCCGAATCCGCGGAAGTCGCCGCTGATGCGGCTGACGATCGGCTCGTCCGAATTGAAGTGGAAGAAACCACGATCGGCTTTTTCGATCTGCTGTTTCGTATCCGCCGCCGTCCTGGCCGTCTGGACCTCCAAGGTACGGCCCAGCCATGTGTTCAGGTGCGCGAGCTCATCGGCGCTGAGCTTGTCCAGGCCCGCGGCCTTGAATTCTTCCGGCGTCATCTGCTGCTCGATGACGGCTTTCGCGGTCTGGGCAATGGCGACGGGCGCCACGCAGGCGAGCAGCAAGGCAACGGCTAGCGAACGCATCGACAACATGGTCTGTTCCTCGGGTCGTGGCGCGGCTAGTGTAGTCGTTCCCCTTGCAACCATGAGTCCACGGTGTCCTTCCGGCACGCCCCATCCGATCTGCTGAATGCCCTGGCCTCCCCGGCCTGCGCCGCGATCCGGCCGACGATGCAGTCGGCGTTGCGGACAGCGATAGACGCTGGCGAAGGCGACGTGCTGCGTGATCCGGTCGATGTGCTCGCCGATACGCTGTCGTCGCTGGCCATGCTCGAGTCCGACGGCGACGTGCTGGCCGCCGCCATCCTGCACGTGGCACCCGCGCTGCGTGAGCGTCTGCAGCCACGCCTGGCGCGCGAATTCCCGGCCGTTGCGTTGTTGCTCGAAGGCCAGCGTGCAGCGACGCAGGTGTGGGCGCTGCACGCCGAACGCCATGCATCGGGGAGCAGCGAAGGCCTGCGCCGGCTGCTGCTGTCGATCGTCCGCGATCTGCGGGTGGTTCCGATCCTGCTTGCGCGCCAGCTGGCGCGGATGCGCCATGCCCACCGCCTGCCGCCGGAGCAGCGTCTGACCCTGGCGCAGCTGTCTCGCGACATCCACGGCCCGCTCGCCAACCGGCTGGGCATCTGGCAGTTGAAATGGGAGCTGGAGGATCTTGCCTTCCGGTACCTGGAGCCGGAGACCTACCAGCGCATCGCACGCCTGCTCGATGACAAGCGCAGCGGCCGCGAGCGCTACATCGAACAGGTCAGGCAGGCATTGACCGCCGCGCTGGCGGATCAGGATGTGCGCGCCGACGTCGCCGGCCGGCCCAAGCACATCTTCAGCATCTGGAAGAAGATGCAGAAGAAAAACGTACCGTTCGGAGAACTCTACGACCTGCGCGCGGTACGCGTGCTCGTCGACGACATCCCGGCGTGCTACGCGGCACTGGGCACCGTGCATGCGTTATGGCAGCCGGTGCCGGGCGAGTTCGACGATTACATCGCCCGCCCCAAGCGCAACGATTACCGTTCCCTGCACACGGCAGTCATCGGTCCGGAAGGCAAGACGCTGGAAGTGCAGATCCGAACCTTCGACATGCACGCGCAGGCCGAGCTCGGTGTGGCGGCGCACTGGCGCTACAAGGAAGGGCGTGGAGTCGAACATCGCTCCGCTGCCGCCGATGCCGCGCTGGACCGCAAGATCGAATGGATGCGCCGCCTGCTCGACAGCCATGCCGAGCGCGATGGCAGCAATGCCGGATTGCTTGGCGACATCGACAATGAGCTGGTCGAAGACCGTGTCTACGTGCTGACGCCCAAGGGCGAGGTCGTCGATCTGCCGCAAGGCGCGACGCCGCTGGATTTTGCCTATCACGTGCACACGGAGGTCGGTCATCGCTGCCGTGGCGCCAAGATCGACGGGCGTATCGTGCCGCTCGACCACAAGCTGCACAGCGGCGATCGCGTCGAGATCATGGTGGCCAAGACCGGTGAACCGCGGCGCGACTGGCTGGTCGCGGCCAACGGATTTCTCGCCAGCACGCGCTCGCGCGAAAAAGTGCGCAACTGGTTCAACAAACTCGATCGCGCCCGCAACGAGCAGGCAGGACGCGAATTGCTCGACAGGGAGCTCAAGCGCGTCGGCCTGCAACACGCCGATCCAGCGCCGGCCCTGCAGAAATTCAACGCGGCCACGATCGAGGACCTGCAGGTGCAGGTCGCGCTCGGGGATGTCGGCGCACACCAGGTCGTCCGCGCATTGCTGGAACACGAGCGCGCACGCAGTGAGCCGGTGCGTGCGCAAACCCAGCCGGCGCCGCGGGCGCGTACGCAGGCGACGCCGGCTTCGGCGTTCACGGTGGTGGGCGTCGGCAACCTGCTGGTGCAGATCGCGCGCTGTTGCCAGCCGCTGCCCGGCGAGGCGATTTCCGGTTACCTGACGCGCGGTCGGGGTGTCAGCGTCCATCGCGCCGATTGCGCGACGCTGCAGCGCCTGTCAGCAGTGCAGCCGCAGCGAACCCTGCCGGTGGAGTGGGGGCGGCAGGGCGGCGGCTCCGAAGCAGACGTCGTGGTCGACGCGGTCGATCGCAAATGGCTGCTCAAGGACGTCACCAACCTGATCGCCCAGGAGGACACGCACGTCCTGGCGATCCACAGCGAGGCGGCCAGGGCCGACGGGCGCGTGCGCCTGCGGTTGCGGGTTCGCGTCGCCGACTTCGGTCAGTTGTCGCGTCTGCTCGGCAAACTCGATGGGCTGCCGGGAGTGCAACGCGCATGTCGCGCCTGACGTGGATCATGGTCGATCCGCGTGAGTGACGATCCGTCCGCCGCAGAGCGTGCCGCGCGGCAACGCATCCGCGATCCGGCGCGAGCAGCGCGATGGCGGGCGTGGTGGCGGGGGGCGCTGGCGGGTCTGGTTGTCGTGGCACTGGGGTTGTTCGCATTGCGGCAACCCCTGTCCGATCGGCTGTGGCCGGAGGCGCGGGCGCAGGCGCTGCGCGACCGTGCCGCGCTGGCGCTGGCGCATGGACGGCTCAGCGAAACCGATGGAACCGGCGCGCGGGAATTGTACGAAGCAGCGCTCGCCATCGATCCGGATCGCAATGAGGCACGCACCGGACTGATGCGCGTTGCCCAGGCCGCGTTGACGCGAGCAAAGGTCGCGACAACGGAAGGCCGCTATGGCGAAGCCCATCGCGACCTGCAGTTGGCGTTGTCCTTGTCGGTACCGCGGGCGCAGGCCGACGCGGCCGAGGCGCAACTGCGTGAACACGAGGCCAGGCATGCGGGCATCGAACGCTTGCTCGCGCAGGCTGCCGCTGCGCGCGTGCAACAGCACCTGGACGGAGGGCCGGATGCGGCGTTGCCGATCTACCAGCGCATCCTGGCCATGCAACCGGACCGCGTCGAGGCGCTTGAAGGTCGCGACGATGCCTTGTCGGACCTGCTGCAGCAGGCCAGCCTGGCGCTGCGGCACGACGACCTTCTGGCGGCAGCACGCCTTGTGGCAGCGGCCCGCGGCTACGACGCCGGACACGCGGACCTGCCGGGTGTCGAGGCGACGCTATCAGGCGCGATCGAGCAGGCACGGCGACGCGCCGAGGGCGAACTGCGGCATGGACGCCCGGAGGCGGCCGCGAGCGGATTCAACACGTTGCTGCAGATCGATCCGCAGGATTCCTTTGCACGACATGGGGTGGAACATGTGGCCGCTTTCTGGGCGCACCGCGCCGAGCGCGATGCGGCGGATTTCCATTTCGCCGATGCCAGCCATGCGCTCGCTCGGGCACGCACACTGGCTCCCGACCTGATGGCCGTACACAGCGCTGCCCAGGCGATCGCACGTGCGCAGCAGGCCAGCGTCGCACTGCGCGCTCCGACACCGAGGCGACGCAGCGAGCGCACCGTGCGGGAACTGCTGGCCGGCGCCGTGGCTGCAGAGAAACGCGGGGACCTGCTGACACCGCCC
>JAQGOI010000010.1 GCA_028293685.1 Lysobacteraceae bacterium
TACGCGGTGTGCGCGGCAGTGCAGGGTGCCATGGTGCGTAGCGTGCCTCTGCAGGGAGGGCATTTCATGCCCGACCTTGATAGCGTGCGCGCGGCCGTCGAAACCGCGCCAACCGAGTCACCAATCAAGATCGTGTTTGCCTGCACACCGAAAAATCATACCGGTGGTGCAGTGCCGCGAGGAGAGCTGCTGCAGCATGCGCGCGGATTGCAGGGGCGGGCGTTGCTGGTCGTCGACGAGGCGTATGTTGAATTCTCGGATGACGGAAGCCTCGCCGGCGATGTCGCCAGCAACGAGAATCTCGTCGTCCTGCGTACCCTGTCGAAAGTGCACGGGCTGGCGGCGGCGCGCGTGGGTTGCATGATCGCCGCGCCGGAGATCGTTGCATTCCTGAGAAGGATCATGCCGCCGTACCCGGTGCCGACGCCATGCAGCGACGCCGCGGAGCGCGCGCTGTCGCCGGAGTCGCTGCAACGTACGCGACAGCGGGTCGAAACGGTCATGAGGGAGCGCGACTGGATGCGCGAGCGTTTGTCCCGCCATCCAGCGGTGCGGGAAGTCCTGCCTTCCCAGGCAAATTTTCTCTGCGTCAGGTTCGATGATGCCGGCGCGCGCTTCGCGCAATTGCTGGGGGCGGGCGTCGTAGTGCGCGCTCTGCGCCGGCAACCAGGGCTCGACGATGCACTGCGGATCAGCATCGGTACATCGCGTGAAAACGACACACTGCTCGCAACGCTGAATGCAAACGCGACGTGCGCGGCATGATCGGTCAGAAGATCCTGTTCGTCGATCGTGACGGGACCCTGATCGCGGAGCCGCCCGATTTCCAGATCGATGCCTACGCCAAGCTGCGCCTGCTGCCCGACGTGATTCCGGCCCTGTTGCGCCTGCGTGACGCCGGCTACCAGTTGGTGATGATCTCCAATCAGGATGGTCTCGGCACCGCGAGCTTTCCGCAAGCCGATTTCGACGGTCCACACGCGCTGATGCTGGATCTGTTCGCATCGCAAGGGATAGTCTTTCGCGAGATACTGATCGATGTCAGCCTGCCCGAACAGAAACTGGGGACGCGTAAGCCCGGCATCGACCTGGCACTGCATTACCTGCGTGATCGCAGCATCGACCTGAAACGCAGCGCGATGGTCGGCGACCGCCGGACAGACCTCGAGTTTGCGCGCAACCTGGGCGTCCAGGGGTTTTTGCTGGCCCCTGACGGTGAGGACTGGAACACAGTGGCCGCGACGCTTTGCACGGCGCATCGCGTCGCACAGGTCCAGCGTGTAACTCGCGAAACAAAGGTGCGGGTGGACATCGATCTGGATCGCGTCGCTGATCCGGTCATCGTTTCAGGTCATGGCTTCTTCGATCACATGCTTGAGCAACTGGGCAAGCACGCGGGCATCGCCCTGTCGGTGCACTGCACCGGCGACCTGCACATCGACGAGCACCACACCATCGAGGATTGCGCGCTGGCGATCGGCGAAGCATTGCGAAATGCATTGGACGACAAGCGCGGAATCGGGCGCTATGGATTTTCCGGCGAGGATGAATTGGCTATCGACGCTTCATTGGATGCAGTCAGGTTCGCGTTGCCAATGGACGAGACGTTGGCCAGCGCGGCACTGGACCTGTCCGGCCGCGCTTACTTCGTGTTTGACGGCGCATTCCATCGCAGCGAGGTCGGCGGTCTTGCGACTGAACTGGTTCCGCACTTCTTCCGCTCCCTGTGCGATGCCGCCGGGTTCAGCCTCCATCTGCGCGTACGCGGCGAAAACACGCACCACATGGTCGAAGCATGTTTCAAGGTCGTCGCGCGCGCCCTCGGGATGGCGGTTCGCCGCAATGGAACCGAATTGCCCAGCACCAAGGGTGCGCTGTGAGCACGGCCGACGTGGTGTTGATCGATTCGGGCGGCGCGAACATCGGTTCGGTGCGCTATGCACTGGAACGGCTTGGCGTGCATGCGCAGCTCAGTGCGGCTCCTGAACGCATCAAGGCGGCGACGCATGTGATCCTGCCAGGTGTCGGTGCCGCTGCGCGCGGCATGCAACGGCTCAGGGAACTTGATCTGGTCGAGACCATCCGTGGCCTGCGACAGCCACTGTTGGGTATCTGCCTGGGCATGCAGTTGCTGTACGAATCATCCGAGGAAGGCGACGTCGAATGCCTGGGATTGTTGCCCGGACGGGTACGCAAGCTGGTGGCGTCGTCCGCTGTGCGCGTGCCACACATGGGCTGGAACACGCTGACAGTGGAGCGCGATTCGCCGCTGCTGGAAGGCATCGGCGACGATGCATACGCCTATTTCGTACATGGCTATGCCGCGCCCATTGGCACCGCGACGTTGGCGACTTGCGTGCACGGACAATCGTTTTGCGCCGCAGTACAGCGCGACAACATCAATGGCGCGCAGTTCCATCCAGAGCGTTCGGCCGCGGTCGGCCATCGTCTGCTTGCCAACTTCATCGGCATCCGCGCATGAGTTTCACGATCTTCCCGGCAATCGACGTGCGTGATGGCCGCGTTGTGCGCCTGCGGCAAGGTGACTACGCGCAGGAGACCCGTTACGCAGCCGACCCGCTTGAGCTGGCGAAGCGCTATGCCGACGCCGGCGCGCAGTGGCTGCATCTGGTGGACCTGGATGCGGCGCGGGCGGGCGGTTTCACCCTGCGACCGCTGCTCGCTCGCATCCTGGCGAATACCGGGCTCGAGGTGCAGACCGGTGGAGGAGTGCGGGGCGCAGACGACGTTGCGGATTTGCTGGAAGCGGGCGCCGCACGTGTCGTGGTCGGTACTGTGGCCGTGCGAACACCCGAAGAGGTCCGTGACTGGCTGATGGGCTTTGGTGCCGAAAAATTAACCATTGCGCTGGACGTGCGCCAGCATGAAGACGGTACCTGGCGCCTGCCGGTTGCTGGCTGGACCGAAGCCAGTGGTCGCAGTCTCGACGAAGTGCTGGAAGTCTTTTCCGGTTCGCCACTGCGGCACGTCCTGTGCACCGACATCGCACGCGACGGGATGCTGTCTGGCCCCAATCTCGATCTGTATCGAACGTTGCGCATGCTCGCACCCGAGCTTGAACTGCAGGCCTCGGGAGGCGTGCGCGGGATCGATGATGTCATTGGCGCGCACGCTGCAGGTTGCGCCGGCGTGGTGCTTGGCAAGGCGCTCCTCGAAGGACGCCTGGACATCGCCGAAGCATTGGCATGTTGAGCCGCCGCATCATTCCCTGCCTGGACGTGCGCGATGGCCGCGTGGTCAAGGGCGTCCGCTTCCGCGACCATGTAATCGTTGGCGCCATCGAAGAACTCGCCCTGCGTTATCGAGACGAAGGTGCCGACGAGCTGGTCTTCTATGACATAACGGCCAGCCCCGAGCGCCGCTCGGTGGATCGAGCCTGGGTGGAACGCGTGGCCCGGCTGATCGATATCCCGTTCTGCGTGGCCGGTGGCATTCGTTCGGTCGACGACGCGCGCGACGTGCTGTGTGCCGGCGCCGACAAGATCTCGGTGAACTCGCCAGCGCTGGAGCGCCCGGCGCTGATCGGCGAGCTGGCCGATGCCTTCGGCGTGCAATGTGTCGTGCTCGGTATCGACAGCCTCATGGACGTTGATGGTCAATGGCGCGTGCGTCAGTACACCGGCGATCCATCGACCACCCAGGCCCTGGCGAAGCTGACGCTGGACTGGTTGGAGGAAGCACAACAGCTCGGCGCTGGCGAAGTCGTCCTCAATTGCATGGGCTCGGATGGCACGCGCGACGGTTTCGACATCACCCAGCTCAAGGCGGCGCGCGCGCTGTGCCAGGTGCCCCTGGTTGCATCGGGTGGTGCCGGTACCCGTGAGCACTTTGCCGCAGCGTTCGGCGATGCCGATGTCGATGCCGCGCTGGCGTCCAGCGTTTTTCACAGTGGGGATGTCCCGATACCGGCGTTGAAGGCCTATCTGCGCGACCAGCGTTTCGAGGTGCGCGATGCATGACCGTGATCGCAACCAGGCAGCGGCGCAAAGCGATGCTCCGATGTTGACCAGACAATCACTGGATCTGGACTGGTCCAAGGAAAATGGCCTTATTCCGGCGATCATCCAGGATGCCCGCAACGGCCGCGTGCTGATGCTGGGCTACATGAAC
>JAQGOI010000015.1 GCA_028293685.1 Lysobacteraceae bacterium
GTCCTGCCCAGGCGCTTGAGGCCGCCGAGCACCTGGTTGGCCATGTCTTCGGAAGCGCGCATGGTGGCGCTCTGGGAAAGGTCCAGCAGCACCGATGCCAGCGTGTCGTCCTTGTCCTGCAATCGCACGCCGCCGACCAGGTCCGCGGCGTTTTCCTGGCTGGCCAGCCAGCGTGCCGCCTGCGACGAAGCGCCGCGCTGCGACAGCACGAACACCGACGAGCCACTGGCATCCGGGCTGGGGCAGGAGTCGGCGTGGATGGACACGAACAGGTCGGCTCGTGCCGCGCGCGCCTTCTGGTAGCGCTGGGTCAGCGGGACGAAGACGTCGGTATCGCGCGTCAGATAGGCCTTCAGACCGGGGGTTGCATTGACCTGCCGGGCCAGCTCGCGGGCAATCGCCAGCGTGATGTTCTTTTCCCGACTGCCACCCGGGCCACGCGCGCCGGGATCCTGTCCGCCATGCCCGGCATCGATGGCAATGACCAGTGGACGCAGGCCAGCACGTCGAAGGACATCCTGCATGGTCTTCACCGGCGCACGGCCGTACGACGGCATGGGCGCGGCAGGAAAGGGAGTCACGGCAACGGGCTGGCCGGTTGCGATGCGGGTCGGAATGCCGGTCGCAACCGTTCCGGAAATACGGGGCTGGGGATCGCGGCTGGGGGAAACGGCCGCGGTGGGATCGGCCGGGGAAGCGCCGGCGGTGTCCGCCAACGCCGGGGCATCCGCCGGTGGACCATCGTGACGAACTGCCGCAGGCTCGGGCGCATGTGAAACCGCAACGCCATCGGACTGAGGCAGGCGCGCTCCGCTTGGGGCCTGGGCGCCATCGTCCGGCCATTCCAAGACCAGACGCGGACCATCGGCGCCGGGTTCGAAGTGCGGGTTGAGGGCCGTGACGGGAGCTGTCAGGTCGAAGACGATCCGGGTCGTGCCTGGCACAGGCTGG
Organism: Lysobacteraceae bacterium; assembly: GCA_028293685.1. Taxonomy (GTDB): domain Bacteria; phylum Pseudomonadota; class Gammaproteobacteria; order Xanthomonadales; family Xanthomonadaceae; genus Cognatiluteimonas. The sequence goes on from JAQGOI010000015.1 coordinate 952, forward strand.
CCACTGCGCACACTGCGCACCAGTCCCGATCCGCCGGGAAGCCGCAGGCCGGCCCGACGGTGCGAGCCACGCAGGTCTACGACCAGCCGATCAGGGTTGGCCAGGGCAATCAGCTCGAATCCAGCTTCGCGGTCGAATGCCAGCTCGGCACGGGTGCCGGCGGGACCGCTGCTCAGCTGCAGGCCACGCAGTTCGCCGGCATGCGCAAGGTTCCAGCAGACGGCAGCGACCAAGGCCATGCCGAGCAGGAATTGCTGGACGCTTGCCCCCTTTGCGCGCATGGGCCGATTCAAGCACCAAGCGAAGGTCTTTGCAAGCAGATTTTCCTTAGTTATCCGAGGGCTGTAGCGTGTTCCTGTGATCCCCGTGCAGGAAGGGCTCGCAAGCTGCCATCCCGGTCAATCGGGTCAGCCAGGCACGTCCCGAGGCCGAGCCGCCGGTCAGCAGGGCGTCCCGTCCTTCACCTGCCCACTCCAGGTCGATGCTCAGGTCGGCCTCGGGCAGTCCCCCAGCCCCGCGCTCCGGCCATTCCACCAGCCACAACCGGGCGTCGGCATCGTCCAGTGCCAGGAATTCCAGTTCCGCGGCAGCGGCAACGCGGTACAGGTCCAGGTGGATCGCGAGTCCACCCAAGGCCAGCGGGTATTGCTCCACCAAGGTGTACGTCGGACTACGGATCGCGCCGGCAATACCCAGCGCCCGCAACCATGCACGTGCGATGGTCGACTTGCCGGCACCCAGGTCGCCATGCAGATACACGACCGCGTGTTCTGGTTGCGTTGCCGCCAACGCGCGACCAAGCGCATCGGTGTCGGCGACATCGCGAAGATGCAACTGCATCACGACGCCCTCGGCGGATTGGACAACTCCCGCAAGGGCGCCAGGAGGTCGGTGGGAAGCAACCCGCGCTGACCTCCAGCCTCTGCCGCGCGATCGCCAGCAAGCGAATGCAGTAACGCGCCGCAACACGCGGCGTCGAAACCGTCCAAGCCCTGCGCTCGAAGTGCGGCGATGACTCCCGTCAGCAGGTCGCCCATGCCGCCCACGGCCATCCCTGGATTGCCGGCATCGATCACGCATGCGACGCGGCCCGGTGCAGCGATGATCGTGCCGGCGCCCTTGAGCACGACGCTGCATTTGAAACGCTCGACCAACGCCGCAGCGGCCGCAAACCGATTCGCCTGCACCGCCTGCGTCGACGTATCGAGCAGGCGCGCAGCTTCGCCAGGATGAGGGGTCAGCACGGTCTGCGCGGGCAATTGCCGCGATGAGGTTGCCAGGAGATTGAGCGCATCGGCGTCCAGCACCAGTGGCTTGCCGCAATCGATCGCGACATCCCACAGCGCCCTGCCCCACGCCTGGGTACCGAGGCCCGGGCCAACGGCGATGACGTCAGCATGTTCGATCAGCGCCGACAACTGCTCCGGCTGTTCGACACCGGCGACCATCGTCTCCGGGCGACGAGCGAGCAGCGCTGCGATGTGCGCGGAGCGCGTCGCGACACTGACCAGACCCGCGCCGCAACGCAACGCGGCGTCGGCGCACAGCGCGATCGCGCCACCATGCCCAAGCTCGCCGCCCACGCACAGCACATGTCCGTACTTGCCCTTGTGGCTGTCGAGTGGTCTGGGTTTGAGCCAATGGCCAAGCGCCGGTTGTTCGAGCGCCCTGGCACAGACGGCATTGGTGTTGCACTCCACGTCCAGCGAGGCGACGGTTTTACGTCCGCAGTGGTCCAGCGCAGCACCGGTGAACAGTCCGCAATGCGGTGCGATGAACTGCAGCGTCGCATCGGCGGACACGGCTGCACCGGGCACATCGCCCGAGTCGGCATCGACACCGCTTGGGACGTCGAGCGAAAAGGTGATGGCCCGATGCGCATTGATTGCATCGATCAAGGCGGAAGAGCC
>JAQGOI010000033.1 GCA_028293685.1 Lysobacteraceae bacterium
TGTCATGGATATTTCGCCCGGTGGCGCGCGGGTCACGTTGCCATCGGACTGGGCGCCGGTGGATGGCGCCGCGCTGAAGATCCTGTTCTCGCCCGACAGCGATCACACGGTGCTGTTGCAGGCCCGCGTCACCCGCGTGGCCAGCGATCACCTTGGCGTGGAATTTTGTGGCGACCAGAGCGACAACGTCCGCCAACTGCTGCAGCTGCTGGACAATCCTGGTTGACCTGCCAGGTCGCTGGTACGTCTCAAACCTTCACTAGCGACGGCGGGCTGTCAGGCCTGGAGAACGACGTTCGCAGAAGGCCGATGGAAGTGCCTCGGTGATCGCGCACACCGTCTGACTGCGCGCGGACTCCGCGCCTGGACTTCTTCGCCGACGTAAACTTCGACCGTCCGTCGGAGAGTCCACATGTCCAAACCATTCCAGAGCCCATGGCTGGCCGTCACCCTTGCGCTGTCGCTCGCGGGACTGACGTCGACCACCGTGGCCGCAGCACCCACGGGCTCGGTCGGTCCCGCCGCACTTGATGGCATGAGCTGGCGGCTGATCGGGCCGCATCGCGCCGGCTGGGGTACGTCGGTCGCCGGCGTTGCCGGGCAACCGGACACGTTCTATTTCGGCGCAGCCGGCGGCGGGGTATGGAAGACGCTGGACGCCGGCCGGACGTGGGCACCGATCTTCGACCAGGGCCCGGCGTCGGTCGGTGCCATTGCCGTCTCCGCATCCAATCCACGCGTCATCTATGCCGGCACAGGACAGGTCAGCACGCGCTACGACGTCGCGGCCGGCGAGGGCATCTTCAAGTCGACCGACGGCGGCAGCACCTGGGTGTCGATCGGGCTGAAGGATACGCGGCACATCGGTTCGATCTGGGTGGATCCCGTCAACCCCGATCGCGTGATGGTGGCGGCGCTGGGCCATGTCTTTGGTCCCAACGACGAACGCGGCATCTTTCGTTCGGATGACGGTGGCCACACATGGAGCAGGACGCTGTTCGTGAGCGCGAACACCGGCGCCGTCGACATCGCCGTCGATCCGCAGGATTCCCGCGTCGTCTTCGCCTCGGTGTGGCAGGTGCGGTTCCATCCGTGGATGAGCTACTTCACGCCCGATGTCGGTCCCGAAAGCGGCGTCTACAAGTCGGTCGATGGCGGTATGCACTGGACGCGACTGTTCGGCAACGGCTGGCCTTCGGGCTCGCTCGGGCGCATCGGCCTGGCCGCGACGCACACGGCCAAAGGCACGCGGCTGTACGCCGTCGTCGATGCCGAAAAAGAGGGCGGCCTGTACCGGTCCGATGACGCCGGCGCGCACTGGCTGCATGTCAACGACGATGGCGAACTGGTCAACAGTTACTTCGCGCGGCTGACGGTGATGCCGAACGATCCGGACACGGTGTTCGCGATGGGCCGCTCGATCCACCGCTGCAGCGACGGCGGCCGCCACTGCGACATCATCAAGGGCTCGCCGGGCGGCGACGATTACCACGACCTGTGGATCAATCCGAACGATCCCAGGCGCATGATCACCGGCTCCGACCAGGGCACCGTGGTCAGCGTCGACGGCGGCGCGACGTGGAGCAGCTGGTACAACCAGCCGACCGGGCAGCTGTATCACCTGGCGACCGACAACCGGTTTCCATACTGGATCTACGCCGGACAGCAGGACAATGGCACCGTCGCCATCGCCAGCCGTACCGACTACGGCGCGATCACCTCGCGCGACTGGCACCCGGTCGGTGCCGACGAACGCGATTACGACATCCCCGATCCGCGCGACCCCGACATCGTCTATGGCTCCGGACTGGGCGGCCGCCTGTCGCGCTGGAACGCGCGCAACGGCGAGGTGCAGAACATCTCGCCGTGGCCGGTGTCGACCTACGGCGCGCGACCGAGCGACGCGAAATATCGCTACACCTGGATCACACCGATCGCCGTGTCGGGCGTTGCACCGTATCCGCTCTACCAGGGTGCGCAGGTGCTGTTCCGGTCGCTCGATCGCGGCGCGACGTGGACGGTGGTCAGTCCGGATGTCGCTCCGCGCGATCCGGCGCGGAAGGATTGCGACAAGGACCAGGATCCCGCCGGTGCACGGGCATGCGGCTACGGCGTGATCTTCAGCATCGGACTGTCGCCTCGCGACAACGACACCATCTGGCTTGGCACCGACGACGGCCATGTCCACACCACGCGCGATGCAGGCGCGCACTGGGATGACGTCACACCGAAGGGCGTACCGGCGTACGCGAAGATCAGCACGGTGGACGTGTCGCCACTGGATGCGGCGACCGCGTACATCGCGGTCGACAACCACCGGGCGGACGACTTCAGGCCGATGGCCTGGCGCACGCATGACCATGGCAGGACGTGGACGTCGATCGCCAGCGGTTTGCCCGACGGTCATTTCGTCGGTGCCTTGCGCGCCGACACGAAGAAGCCGGGCCTGCTGTATGCCGGCACCGATCGCGGCGTGTGGGTATCGTTCGACGATGGCGACCATTGGCAGTCGCTGCAGCGCAACCTGCCCAGTGCGATCGTCACCGACCTGCTGGTGCACGGCGACGATCTGATCGTTGCAACCCAGGGGCGCTCGATCTGGCTGATGGATTCACTGGCGCCGTTGCGCCAGCTGGATGCCGCCGTAGTGCGCGCACCGGTACATCTGTTCCGACCGGATCCTGCGATGCGCCTGCGCGGCAACCAGAATCGCGATACGCCGCTGCCCCGCGAGGAACCGACCGGGCGCAATCCGCCCGATGGCGCCATCATCGACTACTGGCTGGCCACGGACGCAAGGAGCCCGGTGACACTGCGCATCCTCGACGCCAACGGCGCGGAAGTCCGACGCTTTTCGAGTGCCGACAAGTCCAGCGAGTTGCCGGCCGAGCGTTACTTCGAGCCGCGCTGGCTGGGCAATCCGCAGCAGCTGTCGAGCCGGGCCGGCGCGCATCGTTTCGCGTGGGACCTGCGTGCGTCGCGTCCTCCCTCCGACAGCTACGGCTACAGCATCGCTGCCGTCGATGGCGACGTGGCCAGGCTCGTTCCGGAGGGCATGCTCGTTGCACCGGGCCGATACACGCTGGTGTTGGGCGCGAACGGCCACGTCGAGCGTGCGCCGCTGGATGTGCTTGCCGATCCGCGTGTCCCGGTCGATGCACCTGCCTTGGCGCAGGCCATCGCGCTGTCGAAACAGATCGCCGACGCGTTGGCACGCGAGGTGCCCGCCAATGGCGAAGTGCAGGCCGTCAACAAGCAGCTGAAGGCACTCGGTGGCAATGCCGCTGTCGCGCCGTCGGTTGCGACCGCCGCACTGGCGTTCAAGACGGCGCTGTCTCCGCTGGTGGAAGGCGAGGGCGAACAGGCACCGCTCAATCTTTCGG
>JAQGOI010000061.1 GCA_028293685.1 Lysobacteraceae bacterium
GCCATGATCGGCTGCGGCGCCATGGTCGGTGCATTGCGCGAACGCCACAGGCAGTACAGGCCGAAGGCGATGACCGGCAGTTCCAGCACCTGACCCATCGTCAGCCAGCCGAAGGCAAGGTAGCCGAGTTGTGCGTCGGGCACGCGCACGAACTCGACGAGGAATCGAAAGCTGCCGTACATCAGCGCGAACAGTGCAGCGACCCTGTAGCGCGGCCGCGGTACCCGCGAATACCACCACAGCACGACGAACATCACCAGGCCTTCCAGCGTCGCTTCGTACAGCGGCGAAGGATGCCGCGCGTAATCGGCCAGCGCGCCGCTGGCGAACTGCGCCTGCAACCGTTCGCTGCTCCAGTGGGCAAATTCAGGCGCACCGGGAAAAACGACGCCCCAACCAGCGTGCGTGAACTTGCCCCACAACTCGCCGTTGATGAAGTTGCCGATGCGACCAAAACCCAGGCCCGGAGGGACCAGCGGCGCGATGAAATCGGCCACGTCGAAGAAGTGCAGGCCGCGTCGTCGCGACCATAGCCACGCTGCAAGCAGCACGCCGACAAGACCTCCGTGGAAGCTCATTCCGCCTTCCCAGACCTTGAAGATTTCCAGCGGGTTCTGCACATAGGTGGACAGGTCGTAGAACAGGATGTACCCCAGGCGCCCACCCAGCACCACGCCGAGCATTCCGTAGAACAGGAGGTCGCCATAGGCGGCTTCATCGACGCCGGGCAGGCGTCCCTGGCGGATGCGCAGACGTCCCAGGAACCAGCACGCGGCAAACGCCAGCAGGTACATGACGCCGTACCAGTGGATCGAAAGCGGACCCACGTGCACGGCGATCGGGTCCATCTGCTGCAGGAAGATCATTCGGACGGCGCACTCGAAGGAAAGGGGATTTCCGGAATCGGGGATACGGATGCCCTTGCTGGGTTCATCGCGGACACGCGAAGCAGCGGCCATTTTGCCCGAGGTGTCGCCAGCGTGTCCTCGCCGGCCATGACGACGCTGCCTTCAACCAAGAATGTGGGGCCGGTCGGACAGCTCGTTGCGTGCCGAGTCGCCGTTCCCGCGGGGGAAATGCTCGGCCAGCAATGCCGATACGGCCGCCGCGCCGGCAATCGCCGCCGCCTGCGCGTTCGCCCCCTTCAGGTGATCTTCCATCTGCTGGCAGACGCCGCGCCATTGGTCGTCGCCGACGCGCGCCGCGATGGCACGGTCGGCCACGATCTCGATGCGGCGGTCGGCGATCAGCAGATAGATCAGGACACCGTTGTTGCATTCGGTGTCCCACACCCGCAACCGGGAAAAAACCTCGACAGCCCGCTGTCGCGGGGTCTGGCCGGCCAGCACGGCGCGCACGGGCAGGGCCGACTCCACTGCAAACACAACCTGACCCTGGTGCGTGGCTTCACCCTCGGCAATGGTCGCGGCAAGTTGCTGCAGGGCGGCTTCCGGGTACAGCGCGTGCGCCGAGCCGGCGAACAGATGCCGCAGCGCGCGTTGCACGGCGCCAGCCATCACCAGCTCCCGGAGGCGCCACCGCCTCCGCTCATGCCGCCACCGCCGGACCAGCCGCCACCCCCACCGCCTCCGAATCCGCCTCCACCAAATCCACCACCACCCAGGCCGCCGAATCCGCCACCGCCACCGGCAAAGCCGCCAGGCGATGGCCGGGACAACCCGAGGAGAAACCCGATCACCGCGCCCAGGCCACTGACCAGCAGCAATGACGAAAACAACCATGCAACGGCGCCCGCGGCGCCCGCACCCACGACACCGCGCAGCAGCGATGGTGCGCGCCCAAAAATCCCGCGCGCCAGCTGCGCGACGACGAACGCCGCAAACAATGCGGCCGCCCAGCTGCCGCTGTCGCGCCGGGCACGCGTCGGTGCCTGAGCCATCGGCGCCGGAAGGGATTCGCCGTCGATCAACTTGACGATCGCCGCCGATGCATCGGTGAGTCCGCCGGCGTAATCGTCGTTGCGGAATTTCGGCACCATGTATTCCTGGATGATGCGGTTGCCAATGGCGTCCGGGATCGCGCCTTCCAAGCCATAACCAGGCTCGATGCGCGCGCGATGGTCATCCTTGGCCACCACGACCAGCACCCCGTCATCGACCTGCTTGCGACCGAGCTTGTACTGGTCGAATGCACGCGTGGTGTACTGCTCGATGGTTTCCGGCTGCGTCGAAGGCACCATCAGCACCTGCAGCTGGCTGCCCTTGCGCTGCTGCAAGGCGAGCGCCTGCTGCACGAGGGCCTGCTTCTGGGCCGGCGTCAGCGTGCCGGTGGTGTCGACCACCGGCGAATCCAGCGCCGGGATCGGCACCAGCGCCTGCGCCCAGGCCGCGTTGCATCCCACGCACAGTGCGAGCGCCAAGACCAGATGGCGGAGGACCGCTGCCATCAGTCGCGCGGCAAAAGCGAGTCAGGCATCCGACCGCTCAGCCATGCGCCGGAGCCGGCGTTTGCGTCGGTGCTGGTTGCGGCCTGGCGGGTTGCGGTTGTCCGAAATCGACATTGGGCGGCTGCTGGATCTGCTCGACGTTCTGCACGGTGAAGTTGGGTTTGGGCTTGTAACCGAACATCTTCGCGACAAGGTTCTGCGGAAACGAGCGGATGTAGGTGTTGTAGTCCTGAACCAGCTGGATGTAACGGCCGCGGGCGACGGTGATGCGGTTTTCGGTGCCTTCCAGCTGCGCCTGCAGATCGCGGAACGACTGGTCGGATTTCAGGTTCGGGTAGTTCTCGGTCACGACAAGCAATCGGGACAACGCGCTGGACAACTCGCCCTGCGCCTGCTGGAACTGCGCAAGCGAAGCGGCATCATTGGCATTGACATTGATCTGGCTGACCTTGGCGCGCGCCTCGGTGACACCGATCAGCACCTGCTGCTCCTGTGCCGCGTAGCCCTTGACGGTGTTCACCAGGGTCGGGATCAGGTCGGCGCGCCGCTTGTATTGGTTGATCACTTCGGACCATCCGGCGTTGACCGCTTCGTCCTTCTGCTGGATCTGGTTGTAACCGCAGCCGCTGAGCAGGCAAGCCAGAACCAGCAGCAACAGCAGGCGGACAGGAGAAAGGTTTCGCATGGCATGACTCCGGTTGCAGGGGACGCGCCTGGAGAGGCGCGGCGGGATCAAACGCATTGCAGCATCACCCGGACCGGCGTGCAAATACAGTCAATGCTCCACGGACCGCAGCCGGCCACGTCGCCTCGCCAACAGGTTGAGCGTCTCGACGGCGGCGGAAAACACCATCGCAATGTAGACATAACCGCGCGGAATGTGGATCGAGAAGCCGTCGGCGATCAATACCAGCCCGACCATGACGATGAAGGTCAGCGCCAGCATCTTGATCGTCGGGTTGCGGTCGATGAACTCGCCCAGCGGATTGGCGGCGACCAGCATCAGGATCACCGACACCACGATCGCCGCGATCATCACCGGGATCTGCGACACCATCCCGACCGCGGTAATGACCGAATCGAGCGAAAACACGATATCGATGATGGCGATCTGCAGGATCACCATCGTCACCGCCTTGACTGGTCGAGTGTGGACGTCATCCTCGTCGCCTTCACCGACGATGAGATCGCGTATCTCCATCGCGCCCTTCACCACCAGGAACACACCACCAAGGATCAGCACCAGGTCGCGAATCGATATCCCCAGGCCGAACAGCGTGAACAGGTTGCTCTGCATCCGCGCGAGGTAGGCGAGCGACACCAGCAGGCCGATGCGACTGAAGCAGGCCAGCGCGATCCCGAACCGGCGCGCGCGGCTGCGTTGCGCCGGCGGCAGACGGCTGACAGCAATGGAGATGAAGACGAGGTTGTCGACGCCCAGAACGATTTCCAGCGTGCTCAACGTCACCAGCGCGATCCAGATCTGCGGATCCGCCACCCATGCGAAGGTCATCGGGTCGCCGACCCGGTCACAGGTAACGCGGCCAGAGAATCAGCGCCCAGGTCAGCACGACGCTGATCATCGCTACGAACACGGCCGCGGATCCCATGTCCTTGGCGCGTCCGGCGAGCTCATGATGCTCGGCGCCGTAGCGTTCGATCAGCGCTTCGATCGAGGAGTTCAGCAATTCGATCACCAGCACCAGCAGGCAGCTGCCAACCAGCAGCACGCGCTCGACGCCGGTCTGCCCGAGCCACAGGCCCAGTGGCCCGAGGACAGCCAGCAGGTACACCTCGAGCCGGAACGAGGATTCGTACAGCCACGCAAACCGCAACCCCTGCAGCGACCACCGCGTGGCCATCAGGATGCGACGCGGACCCCGCGGCAGATGGCCCAATGCGTCGGCCATCCTTACGCCGCCGGCCGAAACGAAACGTCCAGCTCCCTGACCGCCTTGACGTCGTCCAGGCGCCGCACCGGCATCGTGTAGGGAGCGCCCTTCATGCGCTCCGGCGCGTCGCGCGATTCGGCCAGCAGCTGCGTCATTACCGTGACGAATTCGTCGAGCGTCTCCTTGCTTTCGGTTTCCGTCGGCTCGATCAGCAGGCACTCGGGAACCAGCAGCGGGAAGTAGTTCGTCGGCGCATGGATGTTGTGATCGAGCAACGCCTTGCTGAAGTCCAGCGCAGTGATGCCGTTGGCCTTTTTCTGTGGCTGCACGGTGACGATGAACTCGTGCGACGCGCGACGCTCCGGATATGCCAGCGTGAATCCGGCCTTGCTCAATTGCGCCGCAAGGTAGTTGGCATTGAGCGTGGCGAACTCGGCAACGCGGGTCATGCCTTCGCGACCGAGCATGCGCGCGTAGACGTAGGCGCGGATGAGCACGCCAGCGTTGCCTGCGAACGCCGAAAGCCGCCCGATGGTCTGTGGACGATCTTTCCTGCGCAGCCATCGATAGGTTCCGTCGTCATTCCTGCCCACCATCGGAATCGGCAGGAAGGGGCGCAGGCGCTCGCTGACGCCAACCGCGCCGGCGCCAGGCCCGCCACCGCCATGCGGCGTCGAAAAGGTCTTGTGCAGGTTCATGTGGATGGCGTCAAAACCCATGTCGCCGGGTCGCACCTTGCCCAGGATCGCGTTGAGATTGGCGCCGTCGTAGTACAGCAGTCCGCCAGCGGCATGCACGAGTCTGGCGATCTCGACGATGCGACGCTCGAACACGCCGATCGTCGACGGATTGGTCAGCATGATGCCGGCGGTTCGCGGGCCGAGCACGGCTTTCAAGGCTTCGACGTCGACATCGCCGTTGGCCAGCGTCGGGATCTCACGCACCACGCAACCGCACATCACCGCCGTTGCCGGGTTGGTGCCGTGCGCGGCGTCGGGGACGATGATCTCGTTGCGCTGCAGGTCACCGCGCGACTTGTGGTACGCCATGATCATCGCGACCCCGGCGAACTCGCCCTGTGCACCGGCCATCGGCGCCAGCGACACACCGCCCTTCATGCCGGTGACTTCGGCCAGGATTTCCTGCAGGTCGAACATGCACGACAGGAATCCCTGCGACAGCACATCCGGCGCGTAGGGATGCCGGTTGGCGAAGCCGTCCATCAGCGCGACCGACTGGCAGGCGCGCGGGTTGTATTTCATCGTGCACGAGCCCAACGGATAGAAGTTGGTATCGATCGAGAAATTCTTGCGGCTGAGGTTGGTGTAGTGGCGCACCACCTGCAGCTCCGAGACCTCCGGCAATCCGACGGGCGTGTCGCGCAGCAACGCGGCGGGAATGTCTGTGGGGGTTGCCTGATCGGCAGGGTGTTGGACGCTGGCGCCGCGACCGGGCTGGGACTGCTCGAAAATCAACATGGAGGGCGAAAGTCCGTAAGGCCGGGCGGCCGCGACAAGGTGTGAATTTTGCCACAAGGGGTTGCTGGCTGGAGGGCCCGAGACGCCGGGACCATGACTTTCGGCAGGGTGTCATTGTTCCCTGGCGTGCTATCGATGCCGGATCGCCACACGCGCTCCTGGAATGACATGAACACCACCGCAGGTTCCACCATGGCCGGAGCGAACGCACCTCGCCCGACCCAGACCAAGTCGTTCAGCACGATTTTCCTGATCGAGATGTGGGAGCGCTTCGGCTACTACGGCATGGCGGCGCTGCTCGTGCTGTTCATGGTGCAGAAACTCGGCTACGACGACGACCGCGCCAACCTCACCTGGGGCGCGTTCACCGCACTGGTGTACGCCGCGCCCGCCATCGGCGGCTGGATCGGCGACAAGGTCCTGGGTTCGCGGCGCAGCATGACCATTGGCGCGAGCATTCTCGGCCTGGGCTACCTGCTGCTCTCCATCCCGTCGGACAACGTGCCATTGCTCTACGGTGCGCTGGGCGTGATCGTGGTGGGCAACGGTCTGTTCAAGTCCAACGCCGCCAACCTCGTGCGCCGCATCTACGAGGGCGACGACGCCAAGATCGACAGCGCGTTCACCCTCTACTACATGGCCGTCAACATCGGCTCGACGTTCTCGATGATCGCCACGCCGATCGTCGCCGCAAAGTGGGGCTGGCACGCGGCATTCGCAGTCTGTTGCGGCGGCATGGTGCTCGGATTGCTGAACTACGTGCTGATGCGACGCACGCTCGACCACGTCGGTTCGGTGCCTGACGATGCACCGGTGAACTGGGGGAAACTTGCCGCAGTGCTGCTGGCCGGCGTCGTGCTCGTGTTCGCGGTGTCGTTCGTGTTGCAGCATCGGGAGATCGCGCGCTCGCTCGTATGGCTCGCCGGCGCGGTGATCCTGGGAATCTTCGGGTACCTGATCGCGAAGAGTGGTCCGGGCGAGCGTTCGGGCCTGCTGGTGGCCTTGATCCTGATCGTCGAAACCATCCTGTTCTTCATCTTCTACCAGCAGATGTCGACATCGCTGACTCTTTTTGCATTGCGCAATGTCGACTGGAACCAGACGCTGTTCGGCGCGCATCTGTTCACCTGGATTCCAGCGCAGTACCAGGCCCTCAATCCGATCTGGATTTTCGCCTTGAGTCCGTTGCTGGCCTGGGGTTACACGCGCATGGCAAGGCAAGGTCGCGACCTGCCGATCGCCGCGAAGTTCGCCATCGGATTCATCGTGGTCGCCGTCGGCTTTTTCATCTTCGGCATCAGCGGCGGTACGGCGCAGGCCGGCAAGGTGTCGTCCTGGTACATGATCTGGGGTTACGGCTTCTACTCGCTCGGCGAATTGCTGGTGAGCGGCCTGGGGCTGGCGATGATGGCGCGCTACGTGCCGGCGCGGATGGGCGGCTTCATGATGGGCGCGTATTTCGTCGCCACCGGCATCGCACAATTTCTGGGCGGCCTGGTCGCGAACTACGCGAGCATCCCCGACAACATCACCGATCCACTGCAGTCGCTGCCGATCTATACCAGCCTGTTCAACAAGCTCGGCTTTGTCGCGGCCGGCGGCGCGGTGCTGGCGATCGCCTTGCTGCCGATG